>CAIXRL010000259.1 GCA_903921835.1 Candidatus Eiseniibacteriota bacterium
CAACGCCGGTTCCGCGCGACCCGCGGCGGGACGCGGCCGCGCGCGCGGGATCGGGATGCCGGAGCGCGTGGGCGCCCCGCCCGCCGCGGGTGTGCGGGAGGTCGCGCCGTGAGGATCGCGCACGTGGACACGGGCAGGACCTGGCGCGGCGGGCAGGCGCAGGTGCTGCTGCTCCTGCACGAGCTGCGCGCGCTGGGCCACGTGCAGCGCCTGATCGCCCCGCCGGGGCCGCTGCTCGAGAAGGCGGGCTCGGCCGGGTTCGACGTGACGCCCTGGCGCTCGCGCGGCGAGCTCGATGTGGGCGCGATGCTCGGGGTGTGGCGGGCGCTCGAGGGGTTCGCTCCCGACGTGGCCCACCTGCACAGCGCGCACGCGCATGCGCTCGGGACGTGGCCCGCGCGCGCCGCGGGCGTGGCCGGGGTGGTCGTGTCGCGGCGCGTCGACTTCAAGGTCGCGACCCAGCCGTTCAGCCGGCTCAAGTACCGCTGGCCCGTGGACCGCTACTTCTGCGTCAGCCGCGGCGTGATGCAGGCGATGCGCGCCTCGGGCGTGGACGAAGCTCGTCTCGCGTTCGTGCCGGACGGCATCGACCTCGCCGCCGTGCGCGCCGAGGCGGACGAGCCCGCGCCCGACCTGCGCACGTGGCTGGGACTCGATGCGGACGCCGAGATCGTCGGCACGGTTGCTTCGCTCGCGCCGCACAAGAACCACGCGCTGGCGCTCGAGGCCGCGCCGCTCGTGCTGCGCGCGCGGCCCCGGGCGCGCTTCGTGTGGCTGGGTGAGGGTGAGTGCCGCGCCGCGCTCGAACGCCGCCGTGCGGCGCTCGGGCTCGAGGACCGTGTGATCCTCGCCGGCTTTCATCCGCAGCCGCGTGCGCTGATGCGCCAGTTCGAGCTGTTCGTGCTCCCGAGTCGTCTCGAGGGGCTGTGCACGTCGCTGCTCGATGCCCAGGCGCTCGGCGTGCCCATCGTCGCGACGGCGGTCGGCGGCGTGCCCGAGGTCGTGCGTGACGGCGTGACCGGCCGGCTGGTGCAGGCGCTGGAGCCCGGGGCGCTGGCCGCGGCGATCGTCGATGCGCTCGCGAATCCCGGGCACCGCGCGGCCTGGGCCGCGGCCGCCCGCGAGAGCGTGACCGCGTTCACCAGCGCCGCGACTGCCCGGTGCTCGGTGGAGGAGTACGCGCGCATTCTGGCCCGGCCCGGTGGCGGCACAGGGATGCGCCCGGGCGGCCGATAACCCCCCATGTTGCTTGCGCTCGCGAAGTCCCGAGAGTAGCTTCGCTCGATTACCCCACTGTTCAAGGAGAGCTTGTGGTCCTCAGCACCGTCCTGCCGGGTCTCGTGCTGCTCGGTGTCGTGATCTTCGTCCACGAGCTGGGCCACTTCCTCGCCGCCAAGTGGCGCGGTGTCACCGTGATCAAGTTCTCCCTCGGCATGGGTCCCGAGATGCTGGGATTCACGGCCGGTGGAACGCGCTACTGCCTGTCCTGGATACCCCTCGGCGGTTTCGTCCAGATGGCGGGCGACAGCCCGGGCGACGACGGCAGCATGCCCGGGGGCGGCCAGCGGGAGTTCCTGAGCCATCACTGGTTCGGACGCGTGATCATCGCCGTGGCCGGCCCGGCCGCCAACCTGGTGACGGCGTACGTCGTGATGGTCGTCATGTGCCTGCACGGCGTGACGCTGCCCGATTTCCCGAACCTGGTTGGAACGCTCGATTCGGGCACCGCTGCATGGCGCGCCGGGCTGCGGCCCGGCGACCGGATCACTGCGCTCTCCGGTCGGTCCGTGAGGACGTGGCACGACCTCGAGGACGCGGCCGGGCGACGAGACCGCGGGACGCCACTGGCGTTCTCGATCGCGCGGAACGGTCTGCCGGTGCTCGTGCAGGTGCCGGCTGGCGAGTCGCGCGCGGTGCTCGGCGATCTCGCGCCGGAGTCCAGCCCCGCGATCGTGGGCACGGTCGCGACGGGCATGCCCGCCTACCGCGCGGGCGTGCAGGACGGCGACCGCATCCTCAGTGTCGATGGCGTGACCGTCCAGCGTTTCGAGGAGATCGGGCCGCGCCTGCGCGGCAAGGTGGACCGCCCGGTGCGTCTCGTGCTCCAGCGCGGCGGGAAGAGCTTCGAGATCACGGTGTCGCCGATCAGCGCGGATGGGTCACGTGGATCCCAGCACGCCGTCATCGGCGTGGAGCCGCCGCGCGGCATGACATGGGTGCAGACGTTCACGCCGCTGGAGGCGGTCAGGGCCGGTTTCACGGGGACCGTTGGCCTGGTCTCGACCGTCTACGAGGGGATGTGGCTCACGGTCTCGCGACCCGTCTACTATCGCGACTACGTTGGCGGCCCGATCTTCATTGGCCAGATGGCGCGCGACTCCGCGCGCAAGGGCCTCGACAATTTCCTCTATCTGCTCGCCATGATCAATCTCGCCATCATGGCCTTCAACCTGCTGCCCATGCCGCTCCTGGATGGTGGTCACATCGTGCTTGCGGTGCTCGAGGCGCTTCGCCATCGGGCGCTGTCGGCCAGGGCGTACATCAACTTCCAGAAGGTCGGGCTGGTGCTCGTCGGCACGCTGTTCGTGCTCATCCTTTCCAAGGACATCGTGCGACCTTTCCAGCGCATGCGCGCCCTCGACCGCGCTCCCCGGGAGACGACCACGGTTGCCCCAGCGCCCCACTAGAATAGCGCCCGTCCTCGTGCTGTGCGTGGCCGCGCTTCTGCTCGCCGTGGCGGCGCCCGCTGCGACGGCGCCCGCCGCGACGCAGGCCGGGGAGCTGCCCGAGGAGCTGCGCTCGATCGCGGGAGTGCGTTTCCTCGGGCAACACCACCTTGGACGCCGCCTGGTCGTTGCGGCCGGTTTGCACACGCGGCGCCCGTCGGTGCTGCCCTGGCGCGAACGGCCTCAGTTGCGGCGCGACTACCTGCGATCCGACTCCGCGGCCATCGTGTCGCTCTACCGTCACTACGGCTACCTCGACGCCACCGTGGGCGTGAAGCTGCTGCCGGGCCATGACCCGCGCACGGCGTACGTCGAGTTCGAGATCCGCGAAGGCGCACTCACGCGAGTCTCGCGCGTGGAACTGGATGGTGTGAACCACTACCCGGTGGCCGACCTGCGCCGCGGCCTGCTCGCACAGCCGCAGCGGGCGTTCGATCCGGCCTTCCTGCAGCTGGACGTGACCAGGATCCGTACGCTGTATCAGGAGCGCGGGTATCTGGTTGGCGTGGACACGCTGTCGCGCCGGGGCTTGCCCGACAGCGCGCACGTCGAGGTGCGTTATGGCGTCGACGAGGGGCCGGAGTACAGGGTGGGCCGCATCGAGTACATCGGCAGCCCGAAGCAGATCCGCGACCGCCTCGGGCGCCGCGAACTGCTGCTCAAACCCGGCGACCTCTTCCGCATGTCGCGGCTGGACCTGTCGAAGGAGCACATGTACTCGACGGGACTCTTCCGCCAGGTGCAGGTGACGCAGCTGCCGGACACGGCGACGGGCACCATGGACCTGCTCGTGCGCATCCAGCCGCGCCCCGCGCGCTGGGTGGACGTGGGCGTCGGCAGCGGCACCAGCGACCGCTTCCGCACCACGGCGCAGTGGGGACACCGCAACATCGACACGCGTGCGCTCGGCGGCGTGCTCGACGGCGAGCTGGCGTGGTACGGCGACGGCCGCCCGCACAAGAACGGCGCCGCGGCGACGCTGACCGAGCCGTGGTTGTTCGGAGTGCGCCTGCTGGGCCAGGCGGGTGTCTTCTACCGCAACCAGCACGATGAGGCATACAACGACCAGGGCGAGGATCTCTACACGCAGCACGCCGAAAGCCGCGGTTTCAGCTTCTCGATCTCCCGCGAGCTGAGCCGCATCGCGCGAATGACGGTGCTCGAGGAGGACGCGCTCGTCTATCAGTCGTACACCATCGACGCCCCGCGCGCGCAGGTCGCCGACTCGACGGTCGCGCGGCTCGAGAGCCAGACCATTCCACGCTACCGTTCCAACACGCTGCGGGCCACGCTCGAGCGCGACACCCGCAACGATCGTATCACGCCCTCGCGCGGCTCCTACCAGAGCCTCGTACCCGAGTTCGCCGGTGGCTGGCTCAAGGGACAGTCGAGCTACCGCAAGGCCGCGTTCTCGTCCATCTGGTACGTGCCGTACGCGAACGGCTGGCTCGGGGCGATGCGGACCATGGTTGGCGTCATGGGCCCGTACGGCCCGACGCCCAAGAACTTCACGCCCGACCTCGGCCTCGATGCGCAGGTGGCACACGTCCCGCGCGAGTCACGTTTCTTCATCGGCGGAGTCAACTCGCTGCGCGGGTACGGCGAGAACGCCGTGACCCTGAACGGTGGCCTCGCCGTGGCCCTGGCCAACGCGGAGCTGCGCATCCCGGTTGCGGGCCCCTTCGGGATCGAGATCTTCCTCGACGCCGGGAACGTCTGGGACCGGCCGGAGTACGTCAGGGTGCGCGACTTCGTGCTGCCCTGGCAGGCGACGAGCACCCGGCCAGGTGACGTTCGCTACGCGTACGGGCTCGGGGGGCGCCTGGTGCTCCCGTTCGGGCCCCTGCGCGTGGACGTCGCGCGCGCCGATCGCCCCGACTTCCCGTTCACGAAGGGCCGTCACGGCCGCGACCTGCCGTTCGCGTACCAGTTCGCGATCGGCCCGAGCTTCTGACCGCGGCCGGCCACCCATGAACGACGACCGCCGCAATCCACCCGAACCCGACGCGCCCGGGGCCAGCGAGCCTCACGGCGTGGTCGAGACGCTGCGCGAGGAGTTGCACGGGGCGGTCGGGCACGTCCCGCAACCGGTCCGCTGGACGGTGGGCAGGCTTGTCCGCATCGCGGCGATCTCCTTCGTGCTCCTGCTGGTGGTCATGGCCGCCAGCGCGGCACTCTACCTCGCGAATCGCACCGAGCTGGTGGCGCGCGAACTGACGCTGGTGCTCAACCACACGCTTGCCCAGCACAGCGACCTCGAGTTGAAGCTGAGCGACGTCAAGGGCAACCCGCTCACCGGCTTTCGGGTGATCGAGCCGCGCGTGCAGTTCCGCTCCGACGGCGTGCCGCTGCTGGAGGCGCACGAGCTGCGCATCGGCTACGACGCGCTCAGGCTGCTGCGCGGCGGACGTGGACCGATCGAGGTCACCGTGGACCGCGCGGTCGTGCACCTCGACGGCGGTCCTGGCGGCGCCTGGCGCGTGCCGGCGTGGCGCTCGAGCGGGCCGTCCCGACCGGGCGGCGCCGGCCTGGTGTTCGGGCTCACGCTCCACGACGCCGAGCTGACCGCTCCCCGGCCGCTCGGCCACGTGCGCGGCATCGAGATGCGGGTCGCGGGCAGCACGGGGGCGCGGACGCATGTCGAGATCGCGAAGCTGAGCTGGGGCCAGGGGCCGTGGCACAGCCGACTCGATCATCTCGTCGCCGAGCTGAACGTCGAAGCGGATTCGGTGCGGGTGCAGGTGCGCGAGCTGCGCACGGGCGACGTCGCCCTGCGCCTGCGGGGCGCGTGGCGGAACGGAAGCGACGTCCGGATCGTGCATGCGGACGTGGATCACGTGCGCTGGCGCTGGCTGGCGGAAGTGTTCGACAACGACGAGTTCGACGTTCCCGGCGACGGCAGCGTGCACGTGAACGCGACGGGCGGCCGCGGCTGGCACGGTGACTTCGCCGCGAACGTCTCGTGGGACAGTCTGGCGATCGTCGGGGGCGGCCGCTTCGGCTGGGACGGTCGCAAGCTGTCGCTCGACTCGCTCGCGGCCCGCTCGCTGGCGGGCGATCTCACCGGGCAGTTGCGCTGGTCGAAGCAGGGCTGGACGCTGGCGGGCAACGCGCGCGGCGCGGACCCGTCGCACTGGCACGCGCTGCGGCTCGACGGCTGGCCCGCCGGCCGGCTCAACGGGCACTTCAACTACGTCCTGGATTCGCGCGCGAGCGTGAACAGGTCGCGCCTCGACTGTGCCCTGCTGGGCTCGCAGTGGACGGGCTGGAACGTGGACAGCGCGCGCGTGCGGATCGACTTCCCAGGTGTCGCCAACGATTCGTTCCGCGTCGAGGGTTTCCGGCGGGGCGGACGCTTCCTGCTCGCCGCCACGGTGACGAAGGCCGGGTGGAGCGGTCCGTACTCGATCGACGAGTTCCCATTGGACGAGTGGCCGGACGGGCGCGCCTCGGGCCTGCGCGGAGTGCTGAGCCACGGCGAGGGCCGGGTGGCCGATCGCGCCGGGCAGCTCTTCGTCACAGGTGAGCTCGCCGGGAGCGGGACCGACTGGAGCGCGGCACACTTTGGGCGCTGGCAGCTGAGTAACGTGGATGGCCGATTGCTGCCGACTCCGGACATGACCGCGCGTGTGCAGGCGCGGAGCGGGTTCTTCGTCGGTGTCCACCTGGACAGCGTGGACGCGGCGATGCACCTCGGCAATCAGGAGGTCTCCTTCTCGCCGCTGCACGCGACCGCCGGCGACACGCTCTTCCGCGCTGCCGGTGACGCATCGTGGTCAGGGGCGAGCTGGAGCGTGCGCATGACCGCTGCGACTGCGGCAAGCCCGCAGTTCGCGTGGACCGCCGAACCGCCGCTCGTTGTCTCGGGCGACGCTTCGGGCACCGTGTTCGAGCGCGTGGTGGCGAACGACCGCGCCGCGCACCTCGAGGCACGCGGGCGGTGGGCGGCGCCGGGCGGCGCCTACGACTTCAGCATGGACGGGCGCGGCCTGGATCTCGGGCGGCTCGGCATGCCGCTCGATTGGGGGCTGGCGGGCACGGCCGACGCGCGCCTGGCGGTGAGCGGAAGCGCGGGCGATCCGCGCTGGACATTCGACACGCGCGCATCGCGCCCGGGCTTCGACGGCCATCGCTGCGACACGTTGTCGCTCGCGCTGGCCGGCCAGCAGCACCAGCTCGAGGTGCGCGACGTGCTCTTCGGCCTCGACGGAGGCACGGCGCGTGCGCACGGCGCGGTCGCTGGCACCCCGCGCGCGTGGCCGGATTCCATCACCGGGACCGCGGTCGTCCGCTGGTTGCGGGACGCACGCGAGTGGTCCGGCGTGCTGGAGGCGCACCGGCTGCCGGTTTCGCACCTCGGTTCGCTGGCGCCCGCGGCGGAGGGCTGGGGCGGCACGCTCGAGGGCACGCTGACGCTTTCCGGCAGCCCGCCGCGGCCCGAGTTCGACGTGAACGCCGTGGCGGACGACTTCGGCTGGCGCGACTATCGCGCGCAGCATGTCGAGTTGCAGGCCGGGTACCACGCTGGCTTCCTCGACGTGGCGCAGGCGCTGGTCACGATGCAGGACGTGGTCTCGACCCTCCACGGTCGCATGCCGATGGCGCTCGCTCTGGGCTCCGCCCCGCTGGTCCCGGACGCCGCCATGTCGTGGAGCATCGAGGTGCCGCGGGGTGACCTGAAGCTGCTACCCGCGCTCGTGCCGCTGGTCCAGTCCGCGCGTGGGCGTTTCGATCTCACGGCGATGCTCGCGGGCACGACGCATCATCCACGCATCGACGGCCGCGCGCACATCCGCGACGGGCTCGTGCGCCCCGCGGGCCGCGAGGAGATCCTGGAGGGCGTCTACGCCGATCTGCGCTTCGACGAGTCGGGCGTCCAGCTCGATTCGATGAGCGCGCACCAGGGGCGCACCGGGCGTGTCTGGTCGAAGGGCACCGTGCGGATGAACGGTTTCGCACTCAGGGACTACCGCTTCGACCTGCGCATGCGGGACTTCGCTTCGAGCCAGGAAGGGCTCTACGCGATGCTCCTCGACGGCGATTTCAGTGTCATGAATGGCCCGCCCGTACTGGGGCGGCCGTTGCCTCAGGTGACGGGGAGCGTGCAGGTCAAGCGCGGCGTCGTCGAGTTCGACTTCGCCAATCAGAGCGAGGTCCAGAAGCGCGTCGCCACCACCGAACCGCTCTACTGGACGTACAAGGTCCATCTCGGCGCGTCGAGCAACCTGCGCTGGCGCCCGCCGGATGGCGACATGGAGTTCGATGCCGACCTCGACCTCGAGCAGACGCCGGACTCGCTCCTCATCTACGGCGAGATGCACCTGGTGAAAGGCCACTACTTCTTCCTGAGCAACCGTTTCAACGTGACCCAGGCGGACCTGACGTTCGACAACCAGAAGGGCGTCGACCCCACGCTGGACATCATCGCGGACACGCGGCTCAAGCCGAGCCGCCCCGAACTGGCCCAGGGCGGAGCTTTCAGCGGGGGGGGGGCACAGGCGCCCGAGGACATCAACGCCCACCTGACAGGCCGATCGAGCCAGCCCATGATCGAGCTGACCAGCAGCAGCGGCTGGGATCAGCGGGAGATCCTCGGAGAGCTGACCTACGGCCGGTTCACGGGCGAGGGTGTTTCGCCGACGGACCCTGTCCAGAACTACCTGACGCGGCAGATCTCGAACCAGCTCTCACGCGAACTGTCCAAGTTCTTCAACGACGGCGTCAACCAGTGGGAGGTGGAGCGGGACCAGGGCGAGTTGTTCAACGGGAGTGGGGCCGTGATCGTCAGCGTGGGTGGCGACATCAACAGCCGCACCTCGTGGACCTACAAGCAGCGGCTGCCAGGTCTGGACCGCCCGATTACGAACGTCGGGATCTCGACTTCGCTCTTCGACCGCGACGTCGAGGTGGAGTACCGCCTCAATCGTTTCATCTACGCGACCACGGAACTGACCCAGCGCCGCCTGGGCATGCTGTTGCCGGGGCAGAACAACACCGACTTCAACGTGAACCTGAAGGCGCGCTGGGAGTATTGAAGGGTCCGCGAGGCGGAACGCGGGCGGGTGGTGCGGTGTAGGGTGGAGGTGTGCGCCGGGGGACGGCGCGATCGGCCGGCACGAAAGGAAACGACATGCGTTTGCGGAGTTGGGCGATGCTGACGGTGGTCGTGGGCCTGCTGGGCCTGGCGCCGCGGGTCGCGCACGCGCAGTACTTCGGCCAGAACAAGATCCAGTACGAAATGTACCAGTGGCGCTCGATCACGTCCGACCACTTCGAGGTGTACTTCTACGCCGGTTCGGACAGCCTCGCGATGCGCACCCTGGACCTTGCCGAAAAGACGAACGCCGTGTTTTCCAAGCGCCTGGGCCATTCGCTGAGCCACCGCATTCCGATCATCGTCTACGCGTCGCACAACGACTTCTCGCAGACCAACATCACACCCGAGTTGATCGACGGCTCCACCGGGGGGTTCACCGAGGTGCTGCGGGACCGCGTCGTCGTGCCCTTCTCG
>CAIXRL010000260.1 GCA_903921835.1 Candidatus Eiseniibacteriota bacterium
CGCACGGAGGCGCGCCAGATGTCGGGACCTGTGCCGTCGCCCTCGATGAACGGCAGGATCGGGTGGTTCGGCACGACCATTCTGCCGTCGCGAAGAACGATCGCTTCGCCCTGGGTGACGCTCATCGTGGCTTCTCCTTGCTCGAGGGTGGAACCGGTTTCGCCGGGCATCGCGCGCGCGGCCCGGGGCGGCGCCATGCACGGTACGGATGAAGGAGGGAAGCTCGCCCCGCCGGTCGTGATCCTGCGAGCGCAACCAAGAGCCAGCGGCCGGGAAGATATCCTCACCGGGCTCCGGGAACCAAGGCCGGATGCCGGCGTCAGGCCGCGCCGGAATCCAGCGCGAGCGCCATCTCGAACTGACGTGCCTCCAGCGTGGCGCCCGCGGCAGCGAGCGCCGCGGCGGCGGGATGGTCGCCCGGCACGTTGAGGAACCGCACGCTGGGCGCCCACGCGCCGGCGCCTGCGATGAGCGCGCGCGCGGCCGCGACCGGATCGGCGCCCTCGACCGCCATCTGCAGCAGCGAGGCGCGGCCGCCTGCTACCAGCGCGACGGCGGCGCCGGTGCGGTTGCCGCCCGCGGCCACCTCGAGGCCGCGCAGCGGGCTTTCGGGCAGGTCGAAGCGGTCGAGCGATTCGTCGGCGCGCTGCCATGGTTCGGGCGCCGTGCGGCGCGCCGCGATCCACGCGCGCGCCTCGGCCGCGGGGATCGCGCGGGCGCCGGCGTCGGGCAGCGCTCTGCCCAGCGCCCAGACGTCGAGCGAGCGCCACGCGCGAAAGCCCAGCTCGCGGTAAAGCGCGATCGCGCCGGCGTTCTGCTCCAGCACCTCCATCTGCACCGCGTCGCACCCGCGGGCGCGGGCCACGGCGACCACCACTTCCATGAGGCGGCGGCCCAGGCCCGTGCGGCGCGCCTGCGGAACGACGCCCATGCCGCCCACCCAGGCGCGCGTGCCGCGCAGCCCCAGCAGCGCGATGGCGAGCGCCTGCCCGCCGGCCACGGCGATTCGCGAGGCCCCGAGGTCGAGGTCGAAGCGCCGCACCATGGTGCGCAGCGCGATGCCGTCGAGGTGCACCGGCACGAAGTAGTCTGCGTAGACCGCGCCGAAGAGCGCGGCGAGCTGCTCGTCCGTGCGTGTCGTGGCGGCGACCACGTCGATGGCGCGAGTCGAATCGGGCATCCGCTCTTCCTCCCCGGGGAAGCGGGGAGGATACGCGGGCACGGCGGGCAAAGCGAAGGGCCCGGCGATGTTTCGCCGGACCCCTGCCTCGCTCGGGGGAAGCGATTACCTCGGAGGTGACTCCTTGACCGGCTCGGCCACCTGGTTCGCCTCGATGTTCAGCACCAGCGTGACGTTGTCGTCGAGCATCAGGCCGCCGTTGTCGAGCGTCTTGTTCCAGTTGATGCGGTAGTCCTGGCGGTTCACGACCGTGGTCGCGGTGAAGCCGGCCTTGCCGCCCATGCTGTGGCCGCCGATGGCGACCTGGCCCGCGCCGAGGAACTCGGCAGCGAGCACGACAGGTCGGGTGACGCCGCGCATCGTGAGGTTGCCGGCAATCTTGTACTTCCTGTCGCCCTCCGCGGTAACCCCGGTGCTCTTGAACGACAGCGTCGGGAACGAATCGGTGGCGAAGAAGTCCGCGCTGCGCAGGTGCTCGTCGCGCTTGTCGTTGTCCGTCCAGATGGTCCTGGCGTCGGCGGTGGCGTCCACGCTGATGTTCGCCGGCGTCTTGTCGTCGAACGTGATCGCGCCCTGGAACGTGTTGAAGCGGCCGTGCACCTTGCTGAAGAGGTGGCGGATGTCGAACCCGATCTCCGAGTGGGCCGGGTCGACGTTGTACTTGACCGGAGCGGCCGAGGCGAACGATACGGTTGCGACGAGGGCAATCATGGTGGTGGCGAGACGACGAGCGGCGTTCATCGTTGAATCCTCCAGGTGAGGCTGCGGGCCAGTGGTGGGTAATGGGCATGAACGGGGTCGTGAGACCCAGACGCGCTGCCATTCTTGGGAAGCGTCCACGCCCTTCATTCACCGGTTTCGATGCGAACGGGGGGGCAAGGGTGCACGGATTGACGGTTGTTTGGTGAAATATGTGTGTTTAAACACATAATAATCTGTAACACTCACAGTAGCAAGCCTCGCCACCCGAACTCAGTCCAACACACCGGCCGATCCCGTGCGGAGCTCGGTGTGAAGCCGACGTCACGCTTGCCCGCTGGGGGGGCGCTCGGGCACAGTACTCCCATGGCTCGCAATCGACTGCCCCGCGCCCGGGTCGCGGTTCGCCCCGTGCCCCTGCCGCCGCCCGCGGCCGCAGTGCTGCCGCCGCTCCTACGCGATCCGTGGGCGCTGGTGGTGGCGCTGGCGGTATTGCCGGTGCTCTTCGCGACGCGTGCAACCCCAATGGGAGAACCGTTTTCGGACGATTTCCTGTTCCTGAACTTCAGTCTCCTGCGTGGCAATCCCTCGTGGTGGGACGGCGGCGGTGGCGTGGCCTACTGGCGCCCGCTCGCGCGTCAGGCGTACTACGGACTGCTCGGGCCGCTCATGGTGTCGCACCCGGCCGCCATCGCCACCTTGCACGCGCTCGCGCTGGCCGCCACGGGTGTGCTGCTGCTGCGCGCGCTGCGCCGCGCATGGCCCGCGCCCGCCGCCGCGGCCGCGGCCGC
>CAIXRL010000261.1 GCA_903921835.1 Candidatus Eiseniibacteriota bacterium
AGTCTCTCCCCATTCGCTGCGCCACAGCTTCGCGACTCACTTGCTCGAGCGCGGGGTCAATATCCGCGTCATCCAACACCTGCTCGGGCACCGCAGTGTGCGCTCCACCGAGATCTACACCCACGTCGCCCAGACCTACGTGCGTGACACCCCGAGTCCGCTCGATGACCTCCTGCCCGAGGTCGAGGAGGCCACGCCGCCGGTGGAGTGACTCGTGCCGACCGGAGTGGTCCCGTCGGGCCGCCCGGAGTTGGCGGACGTCTTCCGGGCACATGGCGGGCGGCTCGACAATCTGAGCGTGCAGCAGCGCCGCGTGGTCGCCGCGATCACCGCTTGTCGCACCGCGGCACTCGGCGGCCATGTCCGGGCGTGTGACCGCGGCTGCGGGTACCAGGAGATCTCCTACAACTCCTGCCGCGACCGGCACTGCCCCAAGTGCCAGGGCCTCGCGCGCGTGCGCTGGCAGGAGGCGCGGGCCGCCGACCTGTTGCCCGTTCCCTACTTCCACCTCGTCTTCACCCTCCCCGACACCCTGCACGACGTCTTCCTCGCATACCGGCGACTCGCCTACGGCCTGCTCTTCAACGCCGTGGAGAAGACCGTCAGGGAGGTGGCGGCCAACCCCAACAACCTCGGGGCTCGGATCGGCATGACGGCCGTCCTGCACACCTGGACCCAGACCCTGCTCTATCATCCCCACCTGCACTGCATCGTGCCGGGCGGTGGTCTCGACGCCAGTGGCCGCCGCTGGATCCCCGGCCGCGAGAACTTCTTCCTCGCGGTTCGCATCCTCTCCACGGTCTTTCGCGCCAAGCTGCTCGCCGCGCTCCAACAGGCGGTCGCCTCCGGCAAGATCGCTGCCGACATCCGGGGCGTCCCGGTGTTGAAGCTTCTGCGCCACGCTGCGCGTCACCAGTGGGTGGTCTACTGCAAACGCCCGTTCGCTGGCCCGCAGCAGGTCGTTGCCTATCTCGGCCGCTACACCCATCGCATCGCGATCTCAAACGAGCGCATCGTCGACATGAGCGGTGACCGGGTGACGTTCCTGTACAAGGACCGCGCCGACGGCGACCGGCGCAAGTCGATGACGCTCCCCGCCGAGGCGTTCCTGTACCGCTTCCTGCTCCATGTGCTCCCGCCCGGCTTCGTCCGCATCCGCCACTACGGGCTGCTCGCCAATCCCGTTCGACAGCAGCGCATCGCACTCTGCCGCGAGCTACTCCACGCCGCTCCGGAGAGCGCCCTACCACCCGAGAACTGGGAGCAACTCCTGCTACGCCTCACCGGCCGCGATGTGACGCGGTGTCCCCAGTGTGGTGCCGGACGTCCGTGCACCGTCCGTGATCTCCCACCCAGCCCCGTTCCTCGCCACCCCGAGGAAAGGACCGCCTCACCATGAACCTCAGTCGCGCCACCCTCCCTTCCGACTCAACTGGCAGCCCCCGCTGGAGGGACTCTGCGTGCCCATTGCATCGGCCAACCGCCCTCGCTGCCCCCTGCGATCTCACCAGCCCACCGGTCTTCTCCCACGCCTCCCGCGCACAGCGACTTCCACCCTCCCGCTCAATCTCATCGATCGTCACCACAACTCCCCGGGCAAACCCCGTTCGACCAATCCCCATAGCGAGCCATCCTGCGCACTCTGACGCGGTTCAGTTCAACGCGTTCTTCCCGGTGTGGCGCTCCCACGTTCCTGCCCGCCTCGAGGCATCTGCACTGCGCCACCCCCGGGAAGAACCCTCTTCGTTATGCCGAACGCGGCATAACGCGCAACGCAGGCGCAGGTTCGATGCCGTGCCGAGCCCGC
Organism: Candidatus Eiseniibacteriota bacterium; assembly: GCA_903921835.1. GTDB lineage: Bacteria > Eisenbacteria > RBG-16-71-46 > RBG-16-71-46 > RBG-16-71-46 > CAIXRL01. The sequence goes on from CAIXRL010000261.1 coordinate 1,808, forward strand.
CACGGGCCATCATGGTCGCGTGGTCGAACTCGAGCCGCTCGCGCGATTCGCAGCGGCGGCCGGACTGGCTCGTGAACATGCAGCAGCCGCCGTCGCGCTGCCAGACCCTCCCTGCGGACACGCATTGGAATGTGGCGCCCCACCGCGTGGGCGCTGTTCCCGCGCGAGCGCGAACGCGGCGCGAAGCGGCGCTTCTCGGCGGCATCCACGTGGCTGCCCAGCGCCCGGACCACCAGCGCCGACCAATCGCGCGGCTTCACCACGTGCGAGTCGAGCGACATCGCGTACTCGAGCGTCGCCCACTCCTCATCGGTCAACTCGATCGTGAGGCGGCGCTTGCGCGCCGCGGCGGGTGCGGGCGGCACCGCCGGCGCCGGACGCCCGGCCAGCTGCTCGCATGCGTCGCCAACCTGATTTGAATCAGGTTCGCATCGCGTATTTGCAACGGCTTGCGCGAGCAGATCGTTGCCCGGCTGCCCCGGTCGCTCATGCTCATCGAGCAGCTTCCGGATGCCGGCGCACGTCTGGTGCGCTGCCACGGCGACCAGGTCGGCGACGTTCTCCGGCGTCAGGTGTGGAGCGAGCAGGCTCACGCCCGTCAGGTGCAGCCGGCCCTCTGCGATCGCCTCGAGCAGAAGCGGAAAGCTTCGGACGGCGCGGATTGTCAGTTTTCAGAATGATGGGACCCCCGCAGGGCCAGATTTGCAGAATCATTCCCCCCCCCTCTGAGCTGAGATTTTCAGAACCATTCCCCCCCCCGCGTGACCAAGCGGCTAGGACTCCTCCCCAGGAGGGTCCATGAGCTATCGCGAGGTCACGATGCTGGAGATCAAGGAAGTCCTCAGGCTGTGGTGCGCCGGGTCCGCGAAGAAGCGGATCGCGGGGCAGCTGGGCCTCGACATCAAGACCGTCCGGCGCTACCTGCGGGTGGCGCAGGGGTGCGGGGTGTGGCCGGCTGGCGACGGGCCTCTGGACGAAGGGCAGGTCGCTGCCGTGGTGGCTGCCCTGCAGCCCGGTTGGGGCCGGCAGCGCGGCGAGGACTGGGCGGTGTGCGCCGGGCAGCGGGTGTTCATCGCCTCGCACCTGCAGGCGCGGGTGCGACTGACCAAGATCCGCAAGCTGCTCCGACGCCGCGGCGTCGAGGTGTCGTATCCGACGTTGCGCCGGTTCGCGATCGTCGAGCTCGACTTCGGCCGGACCGCGGCGACGATCCCGCTGGCAGACGGCAAGCCCGGCGACGAGCTCCAGGTCGATACCGGCTGGATGGCGTCCCTGGAGCCCGATGCCTCGGGCAAGCGGCGGCGGCTGCGCGCCTGGATCTTCACGCCCGGCGTGTCACGCTACCGGTTCGTCTATCCGTGCCTGAGCGAGACCACCGCCACGGCAATCGAGGCGTGCGAGGCGGCGTGGGAGTTCTACGGCGGCGTGTTCCGCACCCTGATCCCGGACAACACCAAGACCATCGTCCAGGTG
>CAIXRL010000262.1 GCA_903921835.1 Candidatus Eiseniibacteriota bacterium
CAGACGCCCCCGACGTGCCCGAGGAAGGCGTGCTCGCGGCCGGCGTGCACACGCTCCACTGGAGCGGTGACGACGACTGCGGGCGGCCGCTGCCGCCCGGCATGTACTTCATGCGCGCGCAGGCGCAGGGCGCCGTGGCGGTGCGGAGGGTGGTGCTGGCCCGGTAGCGGCCGCGCCAGCGCGGTGGGGGTGGCGAGACGCGGCGGTGTAGAGTCCCCGCGTCCCGCCGTCTCCTTCCCCACCCTGGAGGTGACCCATGCGCGCACTGCCTTCCGCCACGCTCGCGGCGCTGCTTGCAGCGTCCGTCGCGACGCCGCTCGCCGCCGCCCCGCGCGATCCGCTCGCACACACGTACTCGATCGTCGCGCGTGACCCGAAGACCGGCGAACTCGGTGTCGCCGTGCAGTCGCACTACTTCTCGGTCGGGCCCATGGTGCCGTGGGCCGAGGCCGGCGTCGGCGCGGTCGCGACCCAGTCGCTCGTGCTGGTGGACTACGGCCCGCTCGGGCTGGACCTGATGCGGCGCGGCCTCACGGCCCGCCAGGCGCTGGACTCGCTGCTCGCGGCCGACCCGCACCACGAGGGCCGCCAGGTCGCGATGGTGGACGCGCATGGCAACGTGGCGACCTACACCGGTCCCGCATGCATCCCGGACGCCGGCGACGCGCAGGGCGGGCAGTTCTCCTGCCAGGCGAATCTGATGGCGAACCCCACCATCTGGCCGGCGATGAAGGCCGCGTACGAGCACGCCCAGGGCGACCTCGCCGAGCGGCTCGTGCAGGCGCTCGAGGCCGCGGAGAAGGCGGGCGGCGACATCCGGGGACGCCAGTCCGCGGCGATCGTGGTGGTGAAGCCGCAGGGCTCGGGCAAGCCGTGGAACGACTACCTCGTGAACCTGCGCGTCGAGGACAACCCGAAACCGCTCGTCGAGCTGCGGCGCCTGCTGCGCCTGCGGCGCGCGTACGACCTGGAGGACCAGGGCGACGCGTTCACGTCCGACAAGAAGCCCGCCGAGGCCGCGCGCGCCTACGCCGGGGCCATGCGCCTCGCGCCCGACGTGGTCGAGCTGCGCTTCTGGGCCGCGGTGACGATGTACACCAACGGGCAGGTGGAGCAGGCGCGCCGGGAATTCCGCGCGGTCTTCGCGCGCGAGACGCGCTGGGCGGACCTGGTGCCCCGCCTGGCGAAGGTCGGGCTGTTTCCCGACGATCCGAAGAAGATCGCCGACGTGACGCGGCTGCGCCCCGCGGGCAAGTCCGCCCGCTGACGGGCGCGGAATCACTGGCGGCGATCGCTGCGGGCGATCGCCGCTTTTGCGCCGCGCCCGCGGGCGTTACTCTCCGCGACCCTTTCGACCGACGACTCCCATCCCGAGGTGATGCATGAACGCGAACGAACGGCCCTCCCACGGCTACCTGCGCGGCGCGCGCATCCAGCCCACCGCGATCACCGGCCGCGAGAGCGTCGCGGAGCTGGTGGACCGGGCGTTTCTGGCCTACAACGGCGCGCGTCTGCGCGAGGGCGCCCACCTGCTCGTGGAACGCATGCTCGCCGACGACGTCACCGTGGCGCTGTCGCTGACCGGCGCGCTGACCCCCGCGGGCCTGGGAATGAGCGCGATCATCCCGCTGATGGAAGCGGGCTTCGTGGACTGGATCGTGTCCACGGGCGCGAACCTCTACCACGACGCGCATTTCGGGCTCGGCCTGTCGCTGCACCAGGGCACGTTCGCGGTGGACGACGTCGAACTGCACGACAACGGCGTCGTGCGCATCTACGACATCTTCTTCGACTACAAGGTGCTGCTCGACACGGACGCCTTCTTCCGCGAGATCATCTCGGGGCCCGAGTTCCAGCGCGCCATGAGCACGGCCGAGTTCCACAACCTGTGCGGCAAGTACCTGAGCGCCCGCGAGAAGGCGCTGGGCAGCGAGAAGCGCTCGCTGCTCGCGGCCGCGTGGGAGTACGGCGTCCCGATCTACACCTCGTCGCCCGGCGATTCCTCGATCGGCATGAACGTCGCGGCCAAGGCGCTCGAGGGCAACGGGCTGATGTTCGACGTGAACGCGGACGTCAACGAGACCGCGGCCATCGTCTGGGACGCCAAGGCCTCCGGCGGCAGGAGCGCGGTGTGGATCCTGGGCGGCGGCAGCCCGAAGAACTTCCTGCTGCAGACCGAGCCGCAGATCCAGGAGGTGCTCGGGATCGCCGAGAAGGGCCACGACTACTTCCTCGCCGTGACCGATGCGCGTCCCGACACGGGAGGGCTTTCCGGCGCGACGCCGGCCGAGGCGGTGAGCTGGGGCAAGATCGATCCCGACCAGCTGCCCGGCACCGTGATCTGCTACACCGACTCCACGATCGCGCTGCCGCTGCTGACCGCCTACGCGCTCGCCCGGCACGCGCCGCGCACGCGCAAGCGGATCTACGACCGCCGCGAAAACCTGATGAAGCGCCTGCGCGAGGCCTACTACGCCCACGGCCGCGCCGGCGAGGGCGCGGACAGGGGTTGACCCCCGTGGCGGACGCCACGCGCTTCCGCTACACGACGATCGCGCACGCGGGCCGGGAACTGCTCGGCCCGCTGTCCGCGGAATCGGTGGAGGCGCTGCTCGAGCGGGTGACGCCGGCCCCGGTTGCGGGCCGGCAGCCCGCCGTGCTCGACGTCGGCTGCGGCAAGGGCGGGATCCTGGTGCGCGCGATGGCCCGTCTCGGCGCAACGGGCGTCGGCATCGATCCCAACCCCGCGTTTCTCGCCGAGGCCCGGGTCCGGGCCGCCGGCGCGTCCCTGGTGCGTGGGCCCGAGCTGCGCTGCGCCACGCTCGCCGAAACACACCTCGCCCCCGGCGCGTTCGACCTCGCGATCTGCACCGGCGCCGCGCACGCATTCGGCGACCTGGACGCCGCGCTGGCGGGACTGGTCCCGCCGGTGTGCGCGCACGGCCGGGCGCTGGTCGGCCACGGCTACTGGCGGCGCGAGCCCGCCGCGGACTACCTCGCCGCGTTCGGCGGCACCGCCGGCGAGCTTGCGGCGCTGGAGCCGACGCTCGCAGCGGCTGCCCGGTCCGGCTGGACGCTCGTCTCGCATCACGTCAGCACGCACGAGGAGTGGGACGACTACGAGCGCGGGTACGCCGCCGCCATGCGCGTCTGGCTGACCGCCCACCCGGACGACCCGGACGCGCCCGCGTTCCGGGACCGCGTCGAGGCGTGGTCCGCCGCGTACGAGCGCCGCGGCCGGGACACCATGGGCTTCGTCACGATGCTGTTGCAGCGGTAGCTCGAACCCACTGGGCGGTATTGATTGCCCCGCCTTTCGCACGTGCTAATATTGCGGGTGCGTGATGCGTCACCCTCGGCCTCGTGGTGCTGCGGACCCGCAACGGAAGACCGCGGCGACTCGACCACACTTCCCCGCTCCGGGTCCCAACCGCTCCCGTCGCGGAGTTTGTCCATCCCGCGACAGGAGTGCAGCGCTCATGATTCGTCTGGGATCCCCACCCCGCATCCGGCGTGAGTTCGCCCGCAGTGCCGTCGTCCTTTCGTCCGTCGTCCTGTTCGTGATGGGTGCCTCGGCTGCCGTCACTCGAACCGCCGCGGCCGCCCCGCTCTTCGCCGCGCAGTTCCGCTCCTTTGACACGGGGAGCCATCCCTTCCCGCGCCTGTTGTCCGTGGCTCTCCCGGTGAGCGCCCCGGTCCCCTGTCGCGCGGACGAGGACGCGACTCGCCCGCCGGGCGCCCTGCCCCCGCTGTACGAGAGCGTCCCGGGCACGCATGCGGGCGAAGACGAGCGCGAGTCCCCGCCGCAGCGCGTGACGCGCGAGCAGCTCGAGAAGCTGGCCGCGGGGGCGGTCGCGCCCCAGCTGTTCCCGTTCCAGTCGCAGGGGCTCGGGCCGGCCGGGCTGGACTGGACCTTCCTCGGGCCCAGGCCCATGACCGGCGAGTACTGGTCATCGAATCGCGACGCCGGTGGTCGCGTCTCGTGCGTGGCGCCGCATCCGACCGATCCGGGCATCGCCTACGCCGCCGCCGCCCAGGGCGGCGTGTGGAAGACCACCGACGGCGGCGCGACGTGGACCGTGCTCACCGAATCGCTGTCCTCCATCTCGTCCGGCTGGCTGGCGATCGACCCGCTGAACCCGGACACCCTGTGGTACGGCACCGGCGAGGCGCACTACTCGGGGGACTGCTTCTACGGTGACGGCCTGTTCAAGTCGATCGACGCGGGTGCGAGCTGGAGCAAGGTCGCGACGACCGCCCAGGTGGGAAGCTACATCGCCCGCGTGGTGCTCAGACCCGGCACGCACGACACGCTCTACGTGGGCGGCAGCCGCGGCTTCGTACGGAGTACGGACGGTGGCACCACGTGGGTCCGCACGCTGGGCATCGGGTGGTGCGACGACATCGTGGCGGATCCCATCACGACGTCGCGGGTCTGTTGCACGATCCACGGCAGCGGCGTGTACGGGTCCGCGGACGCCGGCGCCACGTGGACCCAGACGCTCGCGCTCCCGGCCAGGACCAACCTGGCGATCTCCCCGGGCAACCCCACCGTGATCTACGCGAGCGCGAGCGAGACGTCCGGCGACCTCGAGGGTGTCTATCGCTCGAGCGACGGCGGAGCCACCTGGGCGCTCCTGCCGGGCACGCCGAACTTCCTGGCAGGGCAGGGCTGGTACGACAACACGGTCGCCGTCAGCCCCGCCGACTCCGCGCTGGTGTTCGTGGGCGGCGTCTACCCGTATGACGAGTCGCGCCACGGCGTCCTGCGCTCCTCGGACGCAGGCACGACCTGGACCGACGTGACGGTCGGCGCCGACTCCAAGGCCCTGCACCCCGACCAGCACTGCCTGGCGTTCGGACCCGATGGCGCACTGTGGGTGGGCAATGACGGCGGCGTGTTCAAGAGCACGGACAACGGTGAGCACTGGACCGACTGCAACGCCACGCTGGCCGTCGCGCAGTTCTACACCGTCGCCACCCATCCAGCGAACCCCGACGACATCCTCGGCGGCACGCAGGACAACGGCAGCGTGCGCTTCACCGGCTCACAAGCCTGGTCGACGGTGGTCTCCGGCGATGGCGGACCCGCGATGTACCAGCGCGAGTCTCCGGACTACTTCTACACGACCTACGTCGGGATGGACCCGATCTACGAATGGTACGCCGGCAGCTACGTCGGCACGGTCACGGGCGGCTGGACCACGAGCTCGGACCGGATCTCCTGGGCGAACGCGCCACTGCTCGAGGACCCGGGCATCGACGGAACGTTCTACGCCGGCTCGCAGCGCGTGTGGAGGTCGATCAACAGCGGCGGCTCGTGGTCCCCGATCAGCGGGGACCTGACCCGCGGAACCGGCGTACTGCGAGCGCTGGCGGTCTCGCCGCAGAACTCGAACCTGTTGTGGACCGGCGCAAGCGATGGCTCGCTGCGGCGCTCGCGCGACATGGGAGCGACGTGGACCGTGTGCCCCGGCGCGGGCGGCGCCGTCGGTACGGTCGTGACGAGCCCATCCGACACCGCCGTGGCGTATGTGTGCGTGGACGTCTCCTCAGGGTCGCGCGTGCTGCGCACGGCAGACGGCGGAAGCACCTTCGCGCCCGCCTCCGGCAACCTGCCGACCGGCTTGCGCGGGATGTGCCTCGCCGTCGACTGGCGGGCCGCGCCGGAGCGGCTCTACCTGGGAACCGACCACGCCGTCTACGCCTCGCTCGACGGCGGCGCCACGTGGATCAAGGCCGGCACGAACATGCCGAGCGTGGCCGTGTACGGGCTGGCGCTCGACCTGGCAAACAGCAAGCTCGTGGCCGCGACGCACGGCCGCGGCATGTGGCGCGCCGACCTCGACGTGACAGGTCCCGCGGTCGCGCTCACGTCGCCGGTGGGCGGCGAGTCGTGGCTGCTCGGGACCCCGCGCACGATCACATGGACGGCCTCTGACCCCAGCGGGGTGAACACCATCGACCTGGCGCTGTCGCTCGACGGGGGCGCGACGTACCCGACCGTGATCGCGACCGGGATCGCAAACACGGGCAGCTACCCGTGGACCATCGGCCCCGTCGCTTCCGGCGCCGCGCGAGTGCGGGTGACCGCGACGGACGGGCTCGGGCAGCCGTCCACCGTGGCCAGCGCGGCCGATTTCGCCATCGTCACCAGCGCCGGCGTGGAAGGCTCCGCGGTCACGCTCGGCATGGATCCCGTCGCGCCGAATCTCGGCCAGGGCCCGTTCCGCGTGGGCTTCGCCCTGCCCACCGCCGTCAGGATCTCGGTGGCGGTGTACGACGCCGCAGGGCGTCGCGTGCGGTCGCTGGCCGATGGCGCCTTCGGCCCCGGCCGCTACTCCCTGCTGTGGGACGGACACGACATCGCCGGCGCCCCCGCCGGCCCCGGGGTGTACTTCGTCCGCCTGCGAGCCGACCAGCGGGTGTTCGTGAGACGTGTGGCCGTCGTGCGGTAGTGGTCCTGCCGCGGCGCTCCCGCGTTCGCGGCGGGAGTCCGCTGCGGTACAGTGCCGTGCCATGTCCACGCCCCTCCACTTCCACGTGCCCGACCTGCGCTTCGTGCCCGTGCAGGCCCTGCTGCCGCACGAGCGAACCGACCCGCAGCGCAGCCGGCCGCTGATCGTGCGCCTGCGCGAATCGGGCGTGTTGAGCAATCCGCCCGTCGTCACGCAATTCGTCGACGGGCACCGGGGCGATCTGCGCTACGTCGTGCTCGACGGCGCCAACCGTTCCACGGCGGCGCTCGAGGCGGGCTGGCCGCACATCGTGGTGCAGGTCGTGCGCTACGAAACGCCCGCGGTGCAGTTGCACACGTGGTACCACGGGCTCACCGGTGACGCGTCCGGCGTGGTGGCCCACGACCTGCCCTCGCTCCCGGGGCTGGCGCTGCGGCAGGAGAGCCCGCTGCGCGCCCGCGCCATGCTCGCGCGCCGGGAGGCGCTCGCGGTCGCCATGGTCGCCGACGACGAGGCGCTGGTGCTCACCGGAGGGCGCACGCTGCGAGAGCGCAACGCGCTCCTGAACGGCATCGTGCGCACGTACCAGGACCGCGTTCCGTACGTGCGGGTCGTCATGGACTCGCTGGCGCAGGCGAGGCTCGAGCATCCGGGGATCACTGCGCTCGTCGTGTTTCCGCGCTACGATCCGGCCGAGGTCAGCGAGCTGGCGGGCTCCGGCGAACACCTGCCCGCGGGCATCACGAGGCACCTCATCCAGTGGCGGGCGTTGCGGCTCAACATCCCGATCGGGATGTGCGAGGACACCACGCGCACGCTCGATCAGAAGAACGAGTGGCTGCGCGAGTGGACGGAGCAGCGGTTCCGGCAGCGCAGCGTCCGTTTCTACGAGGAACCCACGGTGCTGTTCGACGAGTGAGGTCATGAGAGCGGTCGTCTTCGAGCGGTTCGGCGGTCCCGATGTGCTGGTTGCACGCGACGTGCGCGAGCCCGTGCTCCGCGCGGACGAGGCGCTCGTGCGCGTGCGGGCCTGCGGGATCAACCACCTCGACCTCTGGGTGCGCGGCGGCCTGCCAGGGCTCGATCCCGAGATGCCGCACATCCTCGGCAGCGACGTCGCGGGCGAGGTCGTTGCGGTCGGCGAGGCCGTGCGCCATCTCGCGGTCGGCCAGAAGACGCTGGTGAACCCGACGCTGTCGTGCGGCACCTGCGCCGCCTGCATGCGGGGCGACGACAACCTGTGCCGGCGCCACGACGTCCTCGGGCGCGGCCGGCAGGGCGGCTACGCGGAGTTCGTCGCGGTCCCGGGCGCCAACTGTTTCGAGTACCCCGGGCGCCTGCCGTTCGAACGCGCCGCCGCGGTGCCGCTCGTGTTCCTGACCGCGTGGCACATGCTGGTCGCGCGCGCCGACGTGCGTCCCGGCGAGGACGTGCTGGTGATCGGCGCCGGCAGCGGCGTGGGCAGCGCGGCCGTGCAGATCGCGCGCCTGCTCGGGGCGCGCGTGATCGCGACCGCGAGCGGCGAGGCGAAGCTCGAGCGGGCGCGGGCGCTGGGCGCGCACGCTGGGTGCGCACGAGCTGGTGGACCACGCCCGCGAGGACATCGCCGCGCGCACGCGGGAGCTGACCGGGCGCAAGGGCGCCGACGTCGTGTTCGAGCACGTCGGCGGCCGCGTCTTCGAGGCGGGCGTCGCGGCGCTGGCGCGCGACGGCCGGCTCGTCACCTGCGGCGCCACCACCGGCGGCAGGGTGAACCTCGACGTGAACATGCTGTTCGGCAGGCACCTCGCGCTGATGGGTTCGTGGATGGGGCGCCGCGCCGACATGGCCGCGGTGCTGCGCCATGTCGCCAGCGGCGCGCTGGAGCCGGTCGTGGATTCGGTGATGCCGCTCGCGGACGCACGAGCCGCCCACGAGCGCATCGAGTCGCGCGCGCACTTCGGAAAGGTCGTGCTGGTGCCATGAGTCATCACCACCATCAAAATGACTCAACGCACATCACCCTCATGACCACATGAGTCATCACCCTCATCACCACATGAGTCATCACATGAGTCATCATCCTGTGCATCCTCGGCGCTGCGTGTAGATTAACCACCACGGGCACGCC
>CAIXRL010000263.1 GCA_903921835.1 Candidatus Eiseniibacteriota bacterium
TACCACGAAGCGGTGAAGCTGTACTGCCTGCTCAACCCGCTGCGGCTCCAACATCAGCGGGTCTTCGAGGCCCTGCGCGAGGATCGCGACCCCGCGAAGCTCCGGGTCCTGCAGATCGTGCACAGCTTCGACGAGCTCGGCGGCACCGAGCTGCACACGCGCTGCGTCGTCGAGGGGACGAGGGATCGGATCACCAGCACGGTGCTCTACCCCAAGGACCTGGAGCCGTGGTTCGACGCGTTCGCCGACACCGATCCCCGGGGCTTCCTCAAGGTGCGGCTGAACCAACGCCTGCTCCCCGTGGAGAACGCGATCAAGGGCGCGCCGCTCTCCTTGCGATCGCGGATGATCGAGCGCTTCTTCGCGGAGACGGTCCTCGGCAGCGGCGCCCAGGTCGTCCACTTCCAGCACCTGCAGAACTACGGGACCTTCCAGCTGCCGCAGATAGCGCGCGCCCTGGGGCGGAAGGTGGTGGCGACGCTGCACGACTTCTTCCTCCTGTGCCCGGACTGGAACATGATCGGCCCGCGCGGCGTGTCCTGCGGGAAGCCGTGCGCGCTCGACGACCCCGAGTGCGTCGAGTGCCTGGCGCCGCGCCGCATGACCGCCCACCCGGACAAGCCGCTGGACTTCGCGTCGTTCCTCAGCGAGCGGTACGCCCTGGTGCGCGCCGCGCTCGGGGCGTGCGACGTCCTGGTCGCGCCGTCGCAGTTCGTCAAGGATCAGTTCCGCGCCGCGCACGGGGACGGGATCGCGGACAGGATCCGCGTCATCCCCCACGGCACCGCGTGCTACCCGTTCACCCCGGCGTGGAAGCCGACGAGGAAGCTCCGCGTCGCGTTCCTCGGCAACATGACCGAGGCGAAGGGGCGCGGGGTGTTCGCCGAGGCGGTCCGCGGGATGCGCAAGAGCTCGGTGCGCTTCTCGGTGCTCGGCGGCGTCTCGCAGGAGTCGAAGGGGAAGCTCGGCGGCCTGCCGAACCTGGAGTTCAAGGGCAAGTACGAGCGCGCCGCCCTGCCGCAGCTGTTGCAGGAGGTCGACGCCGTCGTCATCGCGTCGATGTGGCACGAGACGTACTGCTACACCGTGGACGAGGCGTTCCGGGCGGGCGTCCCGGTGATCGCCGCCCGCGTCGGCGCCATCCAGGAGCGCGTGGAGCACGAGAAGACCGGCCTCCTGTTCGAGATGGGATCGGCCGAAGGGCTGCAGCAGGCGATCGAGCGCCTCGATCGCGATCGCGAGCTCCTGCTGCGGATGCGCGACAACATCGCCCGCGTCAGCCCGAAGACCGAGGCGCAGAACATGGCGGAGTACGCCGAGCTGTACCTGACGCTCGAGGGGAGGAAGCCCGACAAGAGCGACATCGTCGTGCAGCGCATGGCCGCGAATCGACTCGTCACGCCGCCCCCCCAGGTGGGCATGGCCGCGTACTGCGCCGCCAAGGGCGTGCCGAACCCGCTGGATGGGATCGATGAGGCGCCGCGATGAGCGACCGCCTCTGGCGCGTGAAACAGGACAACCTCGCGCGTTTCGAGCGTTTCGTCGCGCAGCTCAGGAACGGGAACACGGAGGCGCCCCTCGAGAGTCTGCCGCTCGAGCTGTACGTGGAGCTGACTCGCCGCTGCAATCTCGATTGCCCCATGTGCTCTCACAAGATCGAGATGGCGGAGCACCGCGCGCTCCACGGCAACGAGGGGCTCGACTTTCCCGCGGAGTTGCTGTCCGTGTACGAGCCGCTGCTGCCGGCGGCGGCGATGGTGTACACCGTGGGCATCGGCGAGCCGACGCTGTACGCAGACCTGCCGAAGTTCGTTTCGTCGTGCACGGCGCAGGGCGCCTTCGTCTGGACCAACTCGAACGGCATCGCGCTCGACGAACGACTGTGCGCGCGGCTCGTCGCGAGCAGGTTGTCCCGGTTCGTGTTCAGCGTCTCGGGCGGCACCAAGGAGAGCTACGAACGGTATCACCGCCCGGCAAAGTGGGAGCGCCTGTGGAAGAGCCTCGCGGCGCTGAGTCTCGCCAAGCGGCGAGCGCGCACGCGCTGGCCCGAGCTGTTCCTGAACTTCGTCGTCATGGACGACAACATCCGCGATCTGCCGGCGCTGCTCGCGAGGCTCTCGCCGTTCGGCTTCGCCGGCGTCACCGTGAAGCCCGTGGTCAACATGAAGGGAGTGCTCGATTCGCGCGCCGACGCCCCGCAGCTCCGCGAACCCAGCCCCGCCGACGCCGCGCTGCTCGGAGGGTTGGCCGAACAGGCACGCCTCATGGGGCTCGCGTGGGAGGACCACTCGTACCTCGAGACGCACCGGGTGGCCGTAAAGCGCGATGGAATCTGCCTACACCCGTTCTCGACGCTGTATTTGACGCCGGAAGGCGACGTGTATCCGTGCGGGTGTGGGGAGGGGTTGAACGGCGCCGCGCTCTGCGTGGGCAACGTACGCGAGACCCCGATCGAGCGGATTTGGCGTGGAGAACCGCTGGAGGCCCTGAGAAAGAGGATCCTCGCCGCCAATCAGCGACCCAAGCGCAGGAATCAATCCGAGGCTTAAA
>CAIXRL010000264.1 GCA_903921835.1 Candidatus Eiseniibacteriota bacterium
CCCGTCTCCGTGGCGATCGGGGACCTGAACGGCGACAGGAATCTGGACCTGGCCGTGACGAACGTCTACGCCGATACGGGACTGGTGGCGGACACCACCTATACTTTCTCGGTGTCGGTGCTGCTTGGCGATGGCAAAGGGACCTTCGGGGCGAAGACGGACTTCGAGACCGGCTACCGTGCTGTATCCGTTGCAATCGGGGACCTGAACGGGGATGGGAAGCTGGACCTGGCGGTGGCGAACATGGGCACCAACACGGCGTCGGTGTTCCTCAATGCCAGCGCGTCCCAGCGGCCGGGGCCGGCAGGCTTGATCGCGGGCGCGGCAGTACTGCGGGTGCGCGCCTGGCCCAACCCGATCGTGGACGGGACGGCCATCTCCTACAGTCTGCCCGAACGCACGGAGGTCGCCGTCTGTGTCTACGATGTCACCGGGCGGCTGGTCTCGACCGTTGCCCGAGGCGGCATGGCTGCCGGGGAACACGAGGTTCGCTGGAATCCGAGGGGCGCCGGGGGCGTGAAAGCCGACGCGGGAATCTACCTGGTGGAGGTTCGTGCGGGTACGCAGCGGATGACGACGCGCGTGGCCGTGCTGCCGTAGCGAAGCCTCGAGGGCAGGACCATCCGCGCGGGGTCGTGGAACGGGACGTTCCGCGCGGTGGATGCGCAGTCGCAGCCCATCCGCCAGACGACATCCGGCCGCGACCCGTGTGGGCCGCGGCCGAATGACCGGCATCTCGGGAGAATCAGGCCTTGCGGTCCAGGCTCACGCCCTTGCCGAAGTCCTTGGCATCGATCTGGCCAACGGCGGTCCCGTCGAAGTCGCCGTCGGAGTCGCGAACAGCCGGCTTCGCCGCGGCGGCACCCAGATTCTTCGAAGCTGCCGTGTTGGCGATCGCCGAATGGACCCCGCCGGAGATTCCGCTGATCGAGCTCATGCTGCCCACCTTTCTGGAGGCATCGAGATGCGACTGGCGCATGTCACGTCCGGCGCGCCGCCAGCTCATCGCACCGGCCGGGGAGTCTCGGCGGGGGCGCGGAATCCTGAAGGGTGTCTAAACACATGAGTCTCCGGATCGCCGATCGCGGCTGGGGCGGCGCACCCAGCCCTCACCGCGCCGCGTCCGGCTCCAGCATCCCGCGCATCAGCGCCCACGCGCCGTTCACGGTCAGGCGCCCCAGGCAGCGCAGGTCGTCGCACTCGTCGCGGTGGCAGGGGCTGCACTCGACGCGGGCATAGTGCGAGCGGTGGCCTTCCGCTTCCGGGTACGGACAGAACATCGCGGGGCGGTTGCGGCTCATCAGTCCCAGCGTGCGCGCGCCCGCGGCGACGGCGGTGTGCAGCGGGCCTGTGTCGCCGCAGACGAACGCGGCGCACAGCGACTGCAGCGCGACGAAGCGGCTCAGGGGCATGCGCTCGATCGCGAACGCGCGCCCGGCGGGCAGCGCGGCGACGCAGCCCCGCGCGACGTCCTCCTCGCCGGGGCCTGCGGTGAAGAGCGCGACCGCCCCGGCGCGCGAATCGAGCCAGTGCGCGGCGAGCGCGACGAAGTTGGCGGGCTCCCAGCGCCGCGTGGGCCAGCGCGCGCCGGCGTGAAAGCCCGCGAGCGTCGCGCCGGCGGGCACGCCGAGCGCGGCCAGCGCCTCGCGCGCCTCACGCTTCGCGACCTCCGCGATGTGCAGCCGCGGCGTGGCGGGCGCCGCGGGCGTCGGCCAGCCGAGCGCGGCGAGCGAGGCGAGGTGGAAGCCGGTGGCGGACAACGTGCGCGGGCGCGAATGGTGCGTGTAGAGCGCCGAGCGCCAGCCCTTGCCAGGGTAGCCGACGCGCGTGCGCGCGCCGCAGGCGAACGTCCACACCGCGGTGCGCGGGTTGCAGAAGCAATCGATCGCCACGTCGGGCCGGAACCCGCGCAGGCGCCCGACCAGCGCCAGCGTTTCGCGCGCCGAGGGGTGCGGCGGCACGCCGAACACTTCGGCCACGCGCGGGTCGCCCTCGAGCAGGGGCGCGAGTCCGCGCTCGAGCACGTAGCCCACGCGTGCTCCCGGGCACGCCGCGCGCGCCGCGTCGAGCAGCGGCAGCGTGAGGCAGATGTCGCCGAGGAAGCGCGGCCGGATGATCAGCAGCCGCCGGACGGATTCGGGATTCACGGGTCCTTTCGCGCGCGGGTCGAGTAATATGTGATCAGCGTAGCGCAGCGCTGTTCCCGCCCGCCACCTCCCACGGAGAGCATCGTGTCCGATCCCGCACCCGAGCGCGTGCCCGCGCTCGAGACCAACGCCGTCCACGGTCCGCACACCGGACACGTCGGCGCGGTGAGCACGCCCATCGTGCACAGCGCGACCTTCTCGTTCGCGAGCCTCGACGACATGCTCGCGGCGCAGCAGCAGCAGGCCGCGGGCGCGTTCTACCAGCGCAAGGGCCACCCGACCATTCACGCCACCGAGGAGCGCCTCGCTCACCTCGAGGGAGCCGAGGCGGCGCTGTTGTTTCCCTCGGGGATGGCGGCCATCTCGTGTGCGTTCATGTCCCTGCTGCGCGCCGGTGATCACGTGGTGTGCGTGGACCCGTGCTACGGCGGCACGCAGGCGCTGCTGCAGTGGGGGCGCGACCGCCTCGGCTGGGAGTTCACGTTCGTGGACGCGCGGGCGCCGGAAACGTGGGCGGCCGCGTTTCGGCCGAACACGAGGCTGCTGCACCTGGAGTCGCCGATCAACCCCACGCTCGCGGTATTCGACATCGCGCAGGCGGCAACGCTCGGGCACGCGCTCGGCGCCACGGTGACGATGGACAACACGATCGCCTCGCCCATCGGCCAGAAGCCGCTCGATCTGGGTTGCGACCTCTCGCTCTACAGCGCGACCAAGTCCATCGGCGGGCACAGCGATCTGCTGGCGGGCGCCGCGATGGGGCCTGCGAGGTTCATGACGGCCGTGCACCGGACGCGCGAGGTGTTCGGCCCCATCGCCGAGCCGACCATGGCGTGGCTCATCGAGCGCAGCCTCAAGACCATGCCGCTGCGCGTGCGCGCGTCCAACGCCAACGCGCTCGAACTGGCGACCCGCCTGCACGGGCACCCTGCCGTGGCGCAGGTGTTCTATCCCGGCCTGCCCACGCACCCGGGACACGAGATCGCGGCGTCGCAGATGACCAACGGCTTCGGACCATTGCTCGCGTTCGAGGTGTGCGGTGGCGCCGAAATCGCGCTCGATGTGGTGAACCGGCTGCGCGTGATCCGGCATGGCGCCAGCTTGGGCGGTGTCGAATCGCTCGCTTCGCTGGCGGCCTACACGTCCCACATGGTCCTCGGGCGCGAGGGCCGTGCGCGCGCCGGCATTCCCGAGGGACTCATCCGCATCTCGGCGGGTGTCGAGCACATCGAGGACCTGTGGGCGGACATGGCGCAGGCGCTGCCGCAGGGGGCCTGACGCCGGCGGGGCCGGCCCGGGGAGCGCGTGCGGCCGTGCGCGCCGCCTGGAACCCGGCCGGGTCGCGGCCCGGACCGCGGTTCCCACGGCCCTCCCGGGACGGCGCCCAGGACCCGCGGCGGTTTCGGCGCCCCGTCGGGCGCTCCCATTGGCCGGGCGCTTCTGTCGTCTTGTCGCTGCTGTTGTTTGTCGCTGCTGTTGTTTCCCGTTCGCAACCCGCCTTGTGCTATCCTTTTTCGCGCACTTCTCTCGTGGTCTTCCACCCTCGCCGGAGGAATCGAATCGTGAAGCGCCTGCTGCCTCTGACGTTCGTCGTGCTGGGACTGCTCGCGGCCGCCACCGCGTTTGCCGAAAAGAAGCCCGTTGCCGCACCCGCGGCTGCCCCCGCCGCGCCTGCCGCGGTCGTGGCTGCGGCCGCGCCGGCCGCCGTGGACAGCATTGCGCTGCTCGAGCGCGAAGTGGCGCGCGATTCCTCGAAGTTCGACAAGGTTTACGCGCTGGGGCTCATGTACCTCGATCACGAGAAGATGCCCGAGGCGTTGCGCGTGCTGACCAAGGCGAACCAGCTGCAACCCAGGAACGTGAAGGTGCTCGTCAACATGGGCATCGCGGCGGACGCCGTGGGGCACCCGGACGAGGCGCAGGGCTACTACACGCGTGCGCTGACCCTGACGCCTGCCGACTCGATGGCGGCCTGCCGCATGGCGTCGTCCAAGTACGCGCAGGGCAAGTACGACGAGTCCATGATCCTGCTGCGCGGCATCATCGCGAGGCAGCCGCGCGCGCACTGCGCGTACTTCACGCTCGGCGTGGCGTTCGCGGACGCGGGCATCTACCGCGATGCGATCCGGATGTGGCACAAGGTCGTGGAGCTGGCGCCGGCCTCGCCCGAGGCGGTGAGCGCCAAGGAGTCCATCGACGTGCTCGAGAAGTTCCTGCAGACGAAG
>CAIXRL010000265.1 GCA_903921835.1 Candidatus Eiseniibacteriota bacterium
AACCGCGAGCCGAGAGTGCGAGATGTGCGTCAGCCGCAAGAAGATCGGCCGGCCGGACCCACCTTCGGTGGGTACCCCGCAGCCGTGTTGTCCACACGATGAGGACAGCGGCCGGTCGAGCTTCGGGGTACCCACCGAAGGTGGGTCCGGATGACGCGCAGATCGCGCTCGCAGGCCGCGGGCTCATGAATAATGCGGGCCAGGTTTCCCAACGACCTGGCGCGCCAGGTTGGCACTACATTCTGGCGATCCGCGGCGGGATGCGCAGCCGCTCCGGCAGGCGCAAGCCCAGGCGATCGAGCAGCAGCGCCGGAGTCCTGTCGGGGCGCACGATACAGCGGAGGCGCAGTTCGCGCCCCGGGCCGTCCGCCAACGGCAGCACCACGTCGGAGTTCCGGATGCGCGCCAGTTCGTTCAGGATCGGGCGCGGGCTCCGGCCAGGTCCGGCTCGCTTCTGCCACTGCTCGAGCGTCTTCCACGGCACGTAGCCCGGGAAGCACACCAGGATGTGCGCCTGCACGCGCCCCGGATTTCCGGCGCCAGATCGGCCGCAGCCCGAGCTCGCTCTTGTGGATGCGGAACGCTGCTTCCGCCTCAGTGAGCTGGATGCAGGTCTGCCACGGCGACTCGGGGGGGCCAGTCGGTGACGTTGGCGCAGCACGTGACTGCCCTCGTTGTGGCGCGCCCAGTCGTCCCATTCGCCCTTGACGGACCACTCGAGCCGGAGCTCCGAGGCCGCGGCGACGTCTTCGTGCACGCGGATCACGTCGCGCGCCGCAGCGCGCGAGTTGCGCTCCAGCAGGCGGCCGAGCTGTCGCTCGATGACGCTGCGTTCGAGGGGCTGCCGGGCTCGCTCGAGGCGCCGTTCCAGGCTGGCGAGTCCGGCCTCGATCCGGACCGCGAAGCGCGCATGCATCCCGCGCTCCTTCTCGCGCCGCTTCCGCGAGCGGCACAGCAGGAACGTCTCGGTGCTCTCCGGACCCTGGCACAGCTTGGTTTCCACCCCGTCGCGCACCGTCTGCCAGTCGCGCTCCCCGGCCAGGCGCCGGCTCCACTTGCGCACCTCGCTGCGCGCCGCGCCGATCAGGGGTGGGGCCGCCCGCTGGTCTGCAGCCAGCTCAGGTTGTCCGCGCCCGCCCCTCGGCGTCGAGCTCGCCCAGTTGCGCCACGGTCTCCTGCAGCACCTTGCCGCCACGCCGCACCGAACGCACCAGCCGCCAGTACGTGTGGGTCTTGCCATCCTTGCGGATCCGCGAATGACAAAGATACACGCGCGCGCCTCCTTGGCCCCTCGGTCATCCCGCAGCCAGGGGGCGCACTTCAAGGGGGTAGGTTGGCACAACACGCCGTCTCCGTGAGCGCCACGCGCAGCCGCAATCACCTGGTGGCGCGAACCCCACGAAAGCAGTCCGAAGCGGGGACGAGCCGGCGAAGTTGGGTTGGCGAACCCGTCTCCGGGTGGAGGACGGCGCGCCCGCTCGCGCGTTCGCCTTTCGCCCGGGGCAGGCGAACGCGTGCGCTCCCGCCGGCTCCCACCGTCGCATTTCTGCCGCCCCCCGTGCGGGCCCGCGTCGCCCGCGGCTGCCGGGTCGCGCCCGCGCGGCGCCTGTCCGTCCTGCCCCCACCCAGCCGCCGCCCCCGCATGCGCTTGACGCCTCTCGAAATCCGGACCTAAAGTCGGTCCCGCTTGCGGATTCGCGCCGCCTTGACGGGCGCTGGCATCCTTCCCGCACCGGAAAGCGGCCGACATGACCACCCAGCCCATCAAACCCGCCGGGGATGCTCCCGATCATGGCCGCCCGGCCGCCGGCCACGCGGTCACGCTCGCGATGGTACGCGACAGCCCGCGCGTGAAGGCGTACATCCTCATGGCGGACGCCGCGCTGGAGCAGATCGGCTACACCGAGCACGGCGAGCGGCACGTCTCGCTCGTCAGCCGGATCGCCCACAACGTGCTCAAGCGCATGGGGTATCCCGAGCGCGAGTGCGAGCTGGCCGCGATCGCCGGCCTGCTGCACGACATTGGCAACGCGGTGAACCGTGACCACCACGCGCAGTCCGGCGCCATCATGGCCATGCAGATCCTGAACGACATGAAGATGGAGGACTTCGAGGTCCTCAAGGTCATCGCGGCGATCGGAAACCACCACGAGAACGATGGCGATCCGGTCAACCCGGTCGCCGCCGCGATCATCCTCGCCGACAAGTCCGACGTGCACCGTACGCGCGTGCGCAATCCGGACATGATTCGTTTCGACATCCACGACCGCGTGAACTACGCGGTCGAGAAGAGCTTCCTCAACGTGGATGAGGATCGGAAGCACATCACGCTCGAGCTGACCATCGATCCGAACATCTCGCACGTCATGGAGTACTTCGAGATCTTCATGACGCGCATGCTCGCGTCGCGCAAGGCGGCGAAGTTCCTCGGGGCCACCTTCGGCCTCTCCGCGAACGGCAACCGTCTCGTCTAGTGTAAGGAGGACGTCTTGAAATCCCGTCTGGTCGTCGTGGGCCTGTCGGTCCTGTTCGTCGCCGCTCTCGCGGGCGCCGCGTGGGCCCGCAATCCGCACAACGCGGGTGGAATCCAGTACGTCGTGCAGGGCTTGAACGACAAGAACAAGGGCAACAACGAGGACTACCTCCGCGAGATGTACAAGGCCGTGGACCAGCTTTCCCTGGGCGCGACCGAGGATCCGGCCGACTACGAGGCCCAGGGCTACCTGGGCTGGGCGTACGCCGAGATCGACAGCGCGGGCCCCGCGGGCGAGTGGTTCGCCAGGGCGCTCGCCGCCGCGCAGGCCAAGGGCGACAAGAAGAAGATCGACGCCATCCAGGCGAACCGCGATCACTACTGGTCGATCGCGTTCAACGACGGCATCAAGAACATCCAGGACGCCCAACAATTTCTCGATGCGGGCGCCAAGGAGGATGCGGCCAGGACGTTCGCGGTCGCGATCACGAAGCTGACCAGGGCCCGCCAGTTGCGCCCGGGTCACCCGCAGACGATCCGCAACCTCGCGACCGCCTACGCCCTCACCGGCGACAACGACGGCGCCGAGACGGTGCTGCGCACCGGTCTCACTGAGGCGGCCGCCGACACGAGCGCGCACATCCTGGCCGAAGCGCTGAGGACCGTGCGCACGAACAAGGCCGGCGCTCTGGTGGACGCCAAGAAGTACAACGAGGCGATCGCGGCCTACGTCGAGCTCACCCAGCAGGACGCCGGCAGCCACGACCTGTGGATGGGCCTGGGCAACTCGTACTACAGCCGCGCGGGCGACAAGACCGATCCGGCCAGGACCGAGGCGGCCAGGAAGGCGGACTACAAGCTCGCGGCCGACGCCTACTCGAAGGCTTTCCAGCTCAAAACCACCGACATGAACGTCGCGTTCAACGCGGCATTGTCGTACCAGAACGCCGGCGAGGTGGGCCTCGCCGAGGCGCAGTGGCGCACGGTGCTCAAGGCGTCGCCGGATGATCCTGAAGCGTTGTCGAGCCTGGGCTCGGTGCTTGCGGACGAGAAGAAGTACGACGAGGCACAGGCAGCGCTGCAGCGGGCCGTCGAGATCAAGCCGGAGGAGAAGGTGTTCTTCCGCCAGCTCGCGGCCATCTACAGCAAGCAGAACAACAGCCCCAAGATGACCGAGATGATGTTCGTCTACCTGCCGATGGCCAACGGGCAGCTCCAGCCGGACGCCGGAGCGGCCGCGAAAGCCGGGGCGAAGCCGGGGACGGCGGCGGCGAACACGCTCGCCAGCGTGGGTGCGCCGGACAAGGTCTACAACTGGACCGACAACGCGGCGGGCGCGCTGCAGACGTGGATGTACAGCGCGAAGAGGCTGGCGTTCACGTTCGGGTCGTCGGGGGCGCTGGCGCAGAAGTCGGATTGGAACGCGAAGAAGAAGTGACGCGCGCCGCCACGCGGCGGCCGGCGTCGTGACGATGCGTGGCGGCCTCCGGGACCTCTGACCGGAGGCCGCGCGCGTTTGCGGAGCGGAAGGCAGGCATGCCATGAGCGATCCCACGCTGGGCACGGTCGCGGTTCTCGGCTACGGCAACCAGGGCGCGGCGCAGGCGCTGAACCTGCGCGAATCCGGCGTGTCCGTGATCGTCGGCGCGCGGCCCGGCCGCGGCGCCGAGGCGCGCGCACAGGCCGCGCTCTTCGAGGTGTTCGCGCCCGCCGACGCCGTTCGCCGCGCCGGCGTGGTCGCCATGCTCGTGCCCGACGAGGCCGCGCCGGGCGTGTGGGCGGAGGTGGGCGGCGCTCTCGCCGGGGGCGGAGCGGTGGTGTTCGCGCACGGCTACAACCTGCTCTACGGCTCGCTGGCCTTCCCGGCCGGCGCGGACATCGTGCTGGTCGCGCCGACCGGCCCCGGCCGCGTGCTGCGACAGCTCCACGAGCGCGGCGAGGGCCTGCCCGCGTACCTCGCGGTGCACCAGGACGGCAGCGGCAAGGCGTGGGCGCGCGCGGAAGGCTACGCCAACGCGCTCGGCTGCGGCCGCGCGGGCCTGTGGCGGACGACGGTGCGCGAGGAGACCGAGGTCGATCTTTTCGGCGAGCAGGCCGTGCTGTGTGGCGGCATGAACGCGCTCGTCACCGCGGCGTTCGAAACGCTGACCGCGGCGGGGTACTCGCCCGAGATCGCGTACCTCGAGTGCGTGCACCAGCTCAAGTTTCTGGCGGACCTGCTTCACGACCGCGGGATCACGGGACTGCGTGAGGGCATCAGCAGCACCGCCCTGTACGGTGACGTGACGCGCGGCAGCCGCGTGATCGGCGAGTCCTCGCGCGCGGCCATGGCGCAGGCGCTGGCCGAGATCCGCAGCGGAGCCTTCGCCCGAGAGCTCGCCGCCGAGGTGGCAGCGGGCCAGCCGGCGACCCGGCGCGAGGTCGCGCGCGGGGCGGAGCATCCGATCGAGGCGGCCAGGCGGCGGGCCCTGGGGCTTGCGGGCTGAACCTGCCGGGTCTCTCCCGGAAACCAGCGGGTCGCGGGAGGCGGCGCGGGCGGTTCTGGAGGCGTTCCCGGGCTCCAGGGGGCACTGAAGCTGTGCCCGGACAGGTCCGGCGCGGCCCGGGACGGGGTGGGCCGCCCCGTTGAAACCCTCAACCCGTTGCCCAAAAACGGATTGACAGGACTTTCCATGCTGCACTACCGTTCCGGCATTCACCGTCCCGGATGCCCCCGCTTGGGTTGGGCCCGGGCGGGAGTCGTGGAGGAGGGTTCAGATGACCAAGGCCGATATCGTGGATCAGATCGCGGAACGCACCGGCCTGACCAAGAAGGACGTCGCGGAAACCGTGGACTGCTTCCTGCAAGCCGTTGCCAAGGCGCTCTCGGCGGGAAGTCACATCGAGATACGCGGCTTCGGCACCTTCCGGGTCAAGGATCGCAAGTCGCGCATCGCGCGCAACCCGCGCACGGGTGATGCGGTTCCCGTTCCGCCGCGACGCGTGCCCGTCTTCAAGGTGAGCAAGGAGCTGAAGGACATGGTCTCGCAGCAGTAGGCGATGCCGCGCGGGTGGGGCCGCGCGCGACGAATACAGCGACGCCGTCGGCGGCATGCCACCGACGGCGTCCGTGTTCGCTGGGCTGGACGTCAGCGCCGGTTGCCGCGCAGCAGCACGAGGCGGAGCAGCTGCAGCGCCGCCATGGCGGCGGCTGCGACGTACGTGAGCGCGGCCGCGTCGAGCACCTGCTTCGCGCCCGCGACTTCCTGCGGCATCACCGCGCCGCTCTCGGTGAGCTGGCGCAGCGCGCGCTTGCTGGCGTCGAACTCGACCGGCAACGTGACGAAGTGGAACAGCACGGCGCCCGCGAAGAACAGGATGCCCAGGTCCATGAGCACGCCGCTGAACGGCATGCGCGGACCGAAGATCAGCCCGATGAAGAACAGCGGCATCGCCAGCGAGCTGCCGAGCCCGGCCGCGGGTGCGAACGACGAGCGCAGCTGCAGCGGCACGTAGCCCTGCTGGTGCTGCAGCACGTGTCCGACCTCGTGCGCGGCCACGGCGATCGCGGCGATCGAGTTGCCGGAGTAGATGTCTGACGACAGCCGCACCATGTGGGCGCCCGGGTCGTAGTGATCGCTCAGCGTGCCGCCGACCTGCTCGATGTTCACGCCTTCCACCGCGTTGCGCTGCATGATCGCGCGCGCCATGTCGCGGCCGGAGAGCCCGTTGGCGGCGGGCACCTGCGCGAACTTGGAGTACGTGCTCTTCACCTTCCACTGCGCCCAGAAGGCGAACGCGAGCGCCGGAATCATGAGGACGAAGGTCGGGTCGAATCCGATGAACGGCATCTGAGGAACTCCTGTCGCGGGCGCTGGTGCGCCCGACGCGGGCACCGCGCCCGCGCGTGACTCGCCGGGTTTGGATGCGCGCCAGCGGTCGCCGTCGCGCGTTTCCAGAGTCACACTGAAGTTATCGCACGCACGGGCCCCGGTCTGCGTCATGCGTGTGTCAGGAGCGCACGAGCAGGATGAAAAGAAGTGCGCCGGCTGGCGCTTCACGAACGGCCCGGGCTAACCTCCCGACGGCCCCGGGCGCCCCGGGGCCGTCCGACGCCCCTGACCCGAAACCGAGCGACCCCATCATGATGAACGTGCCTGCCGTCGTCGACCTGCGCAGCGACACCGTCACTCGTCCCACGGCCGCCATGCGGCGCGCCATCGCCGAGGCGGTCGTCGGCGACGACGTCCTCGGCGACGACCCCACGGTGATCGAGTTGGAGGAGCGTTGCGCCGCGCTCGCCGGCAAGGAGGCGGCGCTGTTCGTGACCAGCGGCACGATGGGCAACCAGCTCGCCGTGAACGCACTCACCTCGCCCGGCGACCAGGTGCTGCTCGAGAGCGAGTCGCACATCTTCCTTTACGAGCAGGGCGGCATCGCGGCCAACAGCGGCTGCCTCGCGCACGTCGTCCTGGGTTCGCACGGCCGGCTGCCCGCCGACACACTGGGCGCCGCGATCCGCCCGGCCGAGGACGACCACGTCGCGCGCCTCTCGCTGATCTGCACCGAGAACACGCACAACCGCGCGGGCGGCGCGATCGTGCCGCTCGAATCGCTGCGTGCGCTGGCCGCGGATGCGCACGCGCGCGGCGTGCGCGTGCACCTGGACGGCGCACGGTTGTGGAACGCGAGCGTCGCGAGCGGGGTGCCCGTGGCGGACTGGGCCGCCACCGCGGACACGGTGATGATGTGCTTCAGCAAGGGCCTGGGCGCCCCCGTGGGCTCCATCCTGGTCGGCGAGACCGCCACCATTCGCAGGGCTCGCCGCGTGCGCAAGCGCTGGGGCGGCGGCATGCGCCAGGTGGGCGTGCTCGCGGCGGCGTGCCTGTACGCGCTGGACCACCACGTCGAGCGGCTCGCCATCGACCACGCGCGCGCGAGGTTGCTGGCCGCGGGCATGCGCCTGCCCGGCGTGAGCGTGATCGAGCCCGAGACCAACATCGTGATCGCCACGCTGGCG
>CAIXRL010000266.1 GCA_903921835.1 Candidatus Eiseniibacteriota bacterium
GCCGGCAAGATCCTCGAACGGCTCGAGGACTACGACAAGGTCATCCTGAGCGGCCATCGGGATTAGCCCGGTGTATTCATGAACCTCGAGCCGGGAGTGCGAGATGTGCGTCAGCCGCAAGAGGATCGGCCGGCCGCGCCGGAACCGTGTTGTCCACACGATGAGGACAGCGGCCGGTCGCGCTTCGCGGCGGATGACGTGCAGATCGCGCTCCCAGGCCGCGGGCTCATGAATACACCGGGCTAGTCTTGCCGCGCATGCTACCTCCGGCGGAGCGCCGCAGCGTCGTCCTGGTGACGATCTTCGCGGTGCTCTCGCTGCTCCTGCTGGTCGTGGGCGACCACCTGCCGGTGTCGTGGCTGCGCGGCGCGGGCGCATTCGTATTCGCGCCGTTCGACCGCATCGTGCTCACGGGCGACCGGTTGTTCGCCGCGTGGCGCGAGAACACCACGCTGCACGAACGCATCGCGCGCCTCGAGCTCGAGAACGCGCAGTTGCGCGTGGAGGGCGGCGAGAACCGCCGGTTGCGCGGCCAACTCGGGCTGCCGGAGTGGCACGGCCTCGCGCTCATTCCGGTCGAGGTGCTGGCGCTGGCCGGCGATCCCATTCCGACGGCCGCCACGCTCAGCGCGGGCACGCGCGACGGCGTTCGCGTCGGTGACGCGCTGCTGACGCGCGACGGGCTCGTCGGGCGGGTCACCGAGTCGTGGGCGCACCTGTCCCGGGCGTCGCTCCTCACGGATCCCAACCTCACGGTCGCCTGCGAAGTCGAGACGACGGGCGTCAACGGCATCCTGCGCGTCTCGCTCTCGCCTCGGCCGCGGCTGCTACTCAGCGCGGTGCCGCTCGCGGACACGCTGCGCGCGGGCGAGCGCGTCGTGACCTCGAACCTGTCGCTGCGCTTTCCGCGCGGCATCCCCGTGGGTCGTGTTCGCCGCATGCAGGAGGACGCTTCGCGGCTCATGCAGGAGGCCGAGGTCGAGCCCGCGGCGCAGCTCTCGCGCCTGCGCCAGGCCTTCGTGGCACCCGGGCCGCTGCCGCCGGACGATTCGCGGCTGCCGCGTCCGCATACCGAGTTCGAGCCGCGCCGCATCGCCGCGCCGCCGCCCGTGCACGCGAGCCCCGCATCGCGGCCGGCCCGTCCCGACAGCGCCAGGCGGGGCGTGACGGGAGGGACGCGATGAGACCGATCGGGGCGTTCGTCCTGTTCGTTGCGATCACGCTGCTGCTGCGCTCGACGGCGCTGTCCAGCCTGGCGGCGCGTGGCATCGTGCTCGACGCGCTCGCGTTCTGCACCGTGGTCTGGGCGCTGCGCCACGGCGACACCTGGGGTTCCAGCTTCGGCTTCACGCTCGGGCTCGTCGCCGACCTCGACTCCGCACACTGGCTCGGCCGCCACGCCCTGGCGCTCTCGCTGCTCGGCTACGCGGTGGGACGCCTCTCGAACACGCTCGTGCGCGAGAGCGCGCGGACCCAGTTCGCGCTGATCGCCGTCGTGACGCTGGCGCACCAGGCGTGGAGCGCGACGTTCGAACTGGGCGGCGGCATCGTCGGGGCCTCGTGGCTGCTCGTGCAATGCCTGCTGGCCAGCGCTCTCACGGCGACGGTGGGCACGACTCTCCTCACGCTGGCGCGCAGGCTCACCGGCCGCCCGCTCTTCGGATATGCCCCCGGGACCGCCGCGCAGGGTTAGGGACGATCGCTTCGCGGCGCTCGCGACGATCGTGCTCGC
>CAIXRL010000267.1 GCA_903921835.1 Candidatus Eiseniibacteriota bacterium
GACCGCGAGCACCAGTTCACCGTCGGCGGCGGCGAACGTCTGGTAGGGCACGATCTGCGGGTGCGCATTGCCGTGACGGCGCGCGGGCGCGCCGGTCGAGAGCGCGGCCTGTCCCACGTTGACCAGCGAGTGCACGCCCACCTCGAACAGCGCCAGGTCGAGATGCGCCCCGCCACGGCCTCGCGACTGCCCGACCAGCGAAGCGAGGATCGCCGCCGCCGCGTGCGTCCCGGTGAGCACGTCCACCAGCGCGACCCCGACCTTGAGACCAGGACCGCCGGCCTCGCCCGTCACCGCCTGCAGCCCGGTGAAGCCCTGCAGCACGGCGTCATACCCGGGCAGCGCGGCGTAGGGACCGTCCTGGCCGAACCCGGTGATCGAGCAGACGACGAGGTCCGGCTTCTCGCGTCGCAACGACGCGGCGTCGAGACCGAAAGCCCCGAGTGCACCCGGAAGGAAGTTCTCGACCACGACGTCGGCCGCCAGCGCCGCGCGGCGCAAGGCCGCGCACTGGGCCGCGTCGCGGAAGTCGAGCGCGGCCGAGCGCTTGTTGCGGTTCACCGACAGGAAGTACGCCGACAGCTCGCCCACGAAGGGCGGCCCCCAGGCGCGCGTCTCGTCCCCCGTACCGGGGCGCTCGACCTTCCACACGTCGGCGCCGAGGTCGCCGAGCAGCTGCGTGGCATACGGTCCGGCGAGCACGCGCGAGAGGTCCAGTACCGTGAGCCCCTCGAGCGGCCTCGCCGCCGCCTTCACGACGCCTCGTTCGCGCCCGCGAGGTCCTCCACGAATGGCCGCGACTCGAGCGGCCTGCCGGTTGCGTGCGTGACCAGATCGCGCCACACCCAGCGCTTGCCGGGCCCGTAGAAACGCTCGCGCATGAACGCGCCCACCGCGGGCTCCGTGATGAAGCGGGTCCAGCGGTCGGGCCCGCCACCCACGACCTGCGTGAGGAGGTGCTCCTGAATCTGCGAGGCGAGCATCTCGCCGAGCAGGTAGTTCTGGTAGTACACCGGCGCGATGCTGAAGTGGATCTTGGCCGCCCAGTCGGGGCTCTTGCGACCCGCCGGCACGCTCACGCCCTGGAAACGCCGCACGAGCGACCACCACAGCCCGCGCAGGTCCTGCCCCGGATCGCGGTACAGCGCGCGCTCCATGTGGATCATGACCAGCTCCCAGCGCGTCTGCACCAGCAACTGCTCGCGCACGGCGCGCGTCACGGGACCCGCCTGGCGCGCGAGCTCGGCCGGGTCGGCGCCCACCCAGCGCCGCAACCACACCGGGTTCTTGCTCAGGCGGCCGAACAGCATCGCGCTCGCCTCGGTCGTGAGGATGTGCGCCTGCTGGCGCAGCAGCCACGGCAGCGAGGGATCCAGGTACTTGTCGTAGACCGCGTGGCCGAACTCGTGGAGCATGGTGCCCATCCACTTCTCGTTCGACTTGTTGTTGCACAGCACGCGCACGTCGCCACTGCGGTCCATGCTCTGGCAGAAGGCGTGCTGGTTCTTGCCCGGCCGCTCGTAGAGGTCGGCGAGCTTCATGAGGTCGGTGACGTCGAAGCCCACCGCGGCGTAAAACGACGAGGTCAGCGTTTCGAGGTTCTTGCCGGCGTAGAACGGATCGAGGTCCACCTCGGCCGCCGGCGCCTCCTGGAAGAACGGGTCGGAGTAGTGCCACGGCATCAGCTCCGCCGCCGGCACGCCGAAGCGCGCCGCCAGGCGGGCGTCGAGGTCGCGCTTGTACGCGTCCCACAGCGGCTGCGTGCCCTTCTCCAGCTCGTCCAGCAGCGCGAACAACTCCGCCTCGTCCAGCTCGTCCAGCTCGAGTCCCATCGAGTAGTAGTTCGGGAAGCCCAGCAGCCGCGCGCCCTCGTTGCGCAGGCGCACCAGCTCCAGCAGGTCCGCCTCGACCTGCCCGCCCACCTGCTTGCTCGCCTCCCACGCGCGGCGGCGGTGCGCGCAGTCGTCCGACCCGACCAGCACTTCGAGGATCTGGTTGTCGCTCACCGCCGCGCCGTCCAGCTGCGCGCGGTAGTTGGTGAACGTCCCCTCGAGCTTCTTCTCCAGCGCCACCTGCCTCTGGATCATCTCGGGCGGGATCTGCCGGGAACGGTAACTGTCGAGCAGGAGCTTCATCTGGCGCTGCAGCAGCGGGTCCGCGAGCGGTCCGGCCGCCGCCAGGCCCTGCAGGAACTCGTACGGCCCGCGCTGCGCGAACATCAGGCGCATCTCCGAGTCGAGCCGCGTGCACGCCTGCAGGTGCTTCTCCTCGCCCGTGTTCGCGAGCAGCCAGTACTCGCGGTTGTGCTCCAGCTCGAGCGGCTGCAACTTGGCGACGAGCTGCTCGAGGAAGGCCGCGAATCTCTCCTCGCGCGTACCGGTCGTGTTCGTCATTGTGGTCGGGGTCATGACGGGTCCTTTCGGGAGACGTGCGCGGCTCAGCCGCGCCGACGTTTCGCGACGAGCGCCCCGTAGAACTCGGGGCGGCGGTTGTCGAACAGGTGGGTGATGCCCGTGAGGGACTTGTCGCGCGCCTGGGCGAGATCGCAATCCACGGCGAGCGCGATCTCGGCCGTGGCGCCCGCCTTCGCGATCGCCTCACCGCCGGGCGAAACGACCTGGCTGCGGCCCGTGAACGGCACCGTGCCGCCGGGTCGGCGTTCCGTGCCGGTGCGGTTCGCGGTCACGGTGAAGATGCGGTTCTCCAGCGTGCGCGTGAGCATCGCCGTCTGCGCGTTCTTGAACACGAGGTTCGAGGGATGCGCGACCACGTCGGCGCCCATCAGCGCCAGCGCACGGAACGTCTCCGGGAAGCGCCAGTCGAAGCAGACGAGCAGACCGAGCTTCGCGCTCCCCACGCGGTGGATCGCCAGCGGCAGGTTGCCGGGCGAGAACCACTCCTGCTCGCGCTCGAACAGATGCAGCTTGCGATACACCGCCTTCACGCCGCCGGGCCCGACGAGCATGGCGCTGTTGTAGTGGCGCCCGCGCGCGACCTCGGCAAAGCCCACGACGTAGTGGCGTTTCTCGCGCTTCGCCGCCCACGCGATCGCGCGGGCCGTGGCGCCCGTGCGCGCGTCCTCGGCCAGCGCCGCGACTTCGGCGTGCGTGCTGAACACGTAGCCGCTCGCCCACAGCTCGGGCAGCACCACGAGGTCGGCCTCGACCGTCGCGGCCAGCGCGAGGCCCTTCTCCAGGTTCTCCTCCGTCCGGCCGAACTCCGGACGGCCCTGCACGAAAGCGATGCGGAGGGTCGGCATGCAGGGGACGGTAGCCGGGCGGCGGCGCGCAGGCAATGCGGCCAGCCCGGTGATAGCCGGCGGGGGAACCCGGGGCCGCGTTCCTCCCACCTGCGTGCTCACGACACCGCGGGCGGCTCGCCCGCACCGTCGAGGACCGAGCGGATGAACTGCGGCGAGTATTCCGTGACGATGACGGGCGGATCGGCGGCCATGTGTCGCGCCCACGGTGATGGTTGCTGCGGGACTCTCCAGACCGGCGTCACGATGCACCCCGGCCCGCGAAGCGTCCAGCCGCTGCGCCTTCGCGCGCCTCGCCGCCGGCCCGGCGACCGGGGGCGTCGCCTGGAGGTCATCGCTCCCGCAAATGCGGACCGGCGGCCGCCGGAACTTGTCCGGAGCGTGGCCGCCGGTCTCTGGCGGGCGTCGTGCGCCCGCTCTGTGCCCGCTCGGTCGCGGGCTCAAACTACCTTTAGACGTGGCGTGGCGCGCGAGCGCGCGCAGCGACCTTTCTCATGGGCGTCCCTCGAAGCCGAAGACGAACTGCGATGGATCGGGCCAGCACATCCCGTCAATCCGGGAATCGGGCGAGTCCAGGGGTGCCCCTGCACTCTCCGTGAGAACCACTCGCACCACCGCCTCCGAATTCACCAGCTGCACGGCGCGGCCGGTGAGCAGCACGAAGAACTCCCACCCGCGCTGATTCAGGAAGTCGCTCACACGCTGCGTGGGACGTTCCAGAGGCATCCAGATTCGGCCCGCTACCGACGTTCCGTCGGACAGCCATACTTCACCCTCCTCTTCCCGCCACGGAAGAAATCCTCGGTTGAACACATCGCTCGGAAGCACGTTCGGTCCCGCGGTGATCCGGGTCACTCTCGACTTGTGGACGAGATGAACCTGGCCGCGCGGGCCCATGGCGACTGGAAGGAAGCGCAATGTCTCGTTCAGCTTTGCGAGAATGGTCTGGTGCCGCACCCCGGTCGGATCGAGATCCAGGAAGACATCCCCCTGCACGCCCTCGTTGTCACGCGACAAGAGCGTGACCGGCACGCGCCGCTTGGGGATGTACTGGTCCATGCGATCCGCTCCTCCCATCCAGACGCGGAACCCTGCCCGCAACCCCGCAGGCTCGCCCCGCATCCCCTTGTGCTGAGCACCTTTCCCAACTCCGACCACGACACATGCATCGCTCTTGCCAATGCCGCAACGGGGCATCATGCGGGATGGATTTCCCCGCCAATCGCGTGGTTTCGCGTGGGGCGGCACGCGAGTCGGGCACCGCGACCACACCGGGGGCGTGCACGCTGCACGCGAGGGCGCTTACCACGAGTGCGCAACGCCCATCGCGGGTGGCGCGGCGCGGAGAGCGCCGAGAGCGCGGCACGGGTGCGCGGGCGGCGCAGCGCGGGGGCGTCGCACGCGGCGCAGCGCACGGGCGGC
>CAIXRL010000268.1 GCA_903921835.1 Candidatus Eiseniibacteriota bacterium
GCCCAGGAATCCGCGCTGCAGGGCGTGACCTTCGAGGGCAGCGAGCTGTCCTCGCTCCTCAAGAAGGAGTTCAAGACCAAGACGGACCGCTCGCAGGAGTCCATCGAGGCGGCGGTCAAGACGCTCGCGGCCACCGCGCTCGAGGCGACCGGCCTGATCTCGGACGACGCGCTCAACTCGATCGAGGCCATGATCGCCGCGATCGACGAGAAGCTCTCCGCCCAGGTGAACCTGATCCTGCACCACGCCGAGTTCCAGCAGCTCGAGGGCGCCTGGCGCGGACTGCACTACATGGTGAACAACACCGAGACGGACGAGCAGCTCAAGATCCGGGTGTTCAACATCTCCAAGAAGGACCTGGGCAAGACGCTCAAGAAGTTCAAGGGCACCGCCTGGGACCAGAGCCCGATCTTCAAGCAGGTCTACGAGGAGCAGTACGGGACGTTCGGCGGCGAGCCCTACGGCTGCCTGGTCGGCGACTACTACTTCGACCAGACCCCGCCCGACGTGGAGCTGCTGGGCGAGATGGCGCAGGTCGCGGCGGCGTCGCACGCGCCGTTCATCACCGGCGCCAACCCGAACCTCATGCAGATGGACTCGTGGCAGGAACTGGCCAACCCGCGCGACCTGACCAAGATCTTCACCACTCCCGAGTACGCGGCGTGGCGGTCACTGCGCGAGTCGGAGGACGCCCGCTACCTCGGGCTCGCCATGCCGCGCTTCCTCTCGCGCCTGCCGTACGGCGCGAAGACCAACCCGATCGAGGAGTTCGCGTTCGAGGAGGTCACCGAGGGCGGCAAGCACGACAAGTACTCGTGGGCGAACGCGGCCTACGCGATGGCGACCAACATCAACCGTTCGTTCAAGCTCTACGGCTGGTGTTCGTCCATCCGCGGCATCGAGTCGGGCGGCGCGGTGGAGAACCTGCCGGCCCACACGTTCCCGACCGACGACGGCGGCGTGGACATGAAGTGCCCGACCGAGATCGCGATCAGCGACCGCCGCGAGGCGGAACTGGCAAAGAACGGGTTCATGCCGCTGGTGCACAAGAAGAACTCGGACTTCGCGGCGTTCATCGGCGCGCAGTCGCTGCAGAAGCCGGCCGAGTACGACGATCCGGACGCCACCGCGAACGCGAATCTCGCAGCACGGCTGCCGTACCTGTTCGCCAGCTGCCGCTTCGCGCACTATCTCAAGTGCATCGTCCGCGACAAGATCGGCTCGTTCAAAGAGCGCGCCGACATGGAGACGTGGCTCAACAACTGGGTCGGGCAGTACGTCCTGTCGAACCCGGCGACGGCCACGGACGCCGACAAGGCGCGCAAACCGCTCGCGGGCGCGGAGGTCGTGGTCGAGGAAATCGAAGGCAACCCGGGCTACTACCAGTCGAAGTTCTTCCTCCGGCCTCACTACCAGCTCGAGGGGCTGACCGTGTCCCTGCGGCTGGTATCGACGCTCCCGTCAGGCAAGAAGTAACACCCGCCCGGCCTGCGGTCGTCGCAGCGGACGGCCGCACGACGGCAAGTCCGGGTCGTTCGCGACCCGGACCGACCAGACCGGCGGACGCCGGTTCACACAGGAGGTTGCGGTGATCCTCATCAAGTTCGCGACGGAGATCAAAGGGCAGTCCACGGTGGACGCGCACGACGGCTGGATCAACGTCGACAGCATGCAGTGGGGCGTCGGACGCGGCGTGGCCTCGCAGACCGGCGGCAGCGCGAAGCGTGAAGTCTCGTCGCCCTCGATCAGCGAGGTGACGTTCTCGCGCATGACGGACATGGCCTCGCCCGAGCTGTTCTTCCAGGCGTGCGGCGGCGTGAGCCTGGGCAAGTGCGAGATCCACCTGCTGCAGGTGGTCGAAAACAAGCCGCAGGTCTACCTGAAGATCGAGCTCGACGAGGCGCTGGTCTCCAGCTACAGCATCTCCAGCGGCGGCGAC
>CAIXRL010000269.1 GCA_903921835.1 Candidatus Eiseniibacteriota bacterium
CAAATCACCCCCGCCGCTGCGGCGGGCAATCGCGAGCCGGCTCCCGACAGCGACCACGGGTTCAACCATTTCATCGACCCTGCCCGGACGATTCATGAGCCCGACGCCCCCGCGAGCACGATCCGGTTCGATGCCGTCGCGCGTCAGGCGCGGCGCGGCGCCGGTCGACGCCTCCCCGGGCAAGGTGCCGGCGGCCCTTCTGTGTCAGCGAGAGCGCATACGTCCTGCGGTCCATGCGCGCCCACGCGCTCCCGGGACAGGCGAACAGGGCCGCCGCAACGAGGATGACGGGAAGCGCGCGTCGCACGACGCCTCGGGTCACGTTGCCGCCCGGCCAGGCCTTCGTCGGCGAAGTCCGGCGTGCTCGCGATTCCGCCCTGCGGGCTTCGACACACTTCCCGCCGGAACCCCCGCCGACCCGGACGGCTCACGGAATCGTCCGGGGCCCTCAGCGCTCCAGCATGCCCTCGAGCCGCGCCTTCATGGCAGGCCACTCGTCGTCCACCACGCTGAAGAACACGGTGTCCCGCGAGCCGCCGTCGTCGTTGAGCATGTGCTTGCGCAGCGTGCCCTCCTCGACCAGGCCGAGCCGGCGCAGGGAGTTCCTGGACTTTTCGTTCACCGCCGCCGTCTTGAACTCGACACGACGGAATCCCCAGTCCTCGAACGCATGGCGGAGCATGAGGTACTTCGCCTCGGTGTTCACGGCGGTGCGCTGGTGGTGCTCGCCGATCCACGTCCACCCGATCTCGACGCGGCGGTGCCGGCGCTCGATGTTGGCGAAGCGCGTGCAGCCCACGACGAGCCCGCTCGCCCGGTGCACCGTCGCGAAGGGCATCGCGCGGCCGGCCTGCTGCTCGGCGAGCGCATCGCGGAGGTAGCGCTCGAGATCGCCCGCGGTGCGGATCTTGGCGGCAGTGTGGCGCCACAGTGACCCTTCCGTGGCGATCGCGAGCAGGCCGTCCCAGTGCCGCGCGATATCGAGCGGTTCGAGCCGGACGGTACGGCCTTCCAAGGCGACCACAATGGGTTCCATACGCGCACTCCACCACGCGGGCGCTCCCGGCGTCAACGCCCGGGCGGCGATCGACGCTACTCGCGGACCATGAAGTACGAGGACTGCGGGTGGTGAACGATGACGGCGCTGGTCGTGGCCTCGGGCACGAGCTGGAACGCGCTCGTGAGCGTGACGCCGATGCGCTTCTCCGGCTCGAGCAGCGCGAACAGCTTCGCCTGGTCCGCCAGGTCGGGGCAGGCGCTGTAGCCGAACGAGTAGCGCTTGCCGCGGCCCTCCTCGAGCCCCAACTCGGCGCGCACCCGGCCGTGGTGCCACTCGGCGAGCCCCTCGGCGGCGCTCACCGCCAGGCCGTGCAGGAACAGCGCGTCGGCGTACTCGCCGCGGGCGTTGAGCGCGGCGCACACCTCGTCCGCATTGTGCCCGACCGTGACCACCTGGAACGCGACCACGTCCACCTTGCCGCAGTCCGCGGGCGCGAAGTAGTCCGACAGGCACAGCCCCTCGCGCGAATCCTGCCGCGGGAAGTTGAACCGCGCGACCTCCTCGCGCTTGCCGCGCAGCGCCAGCGAGCCGGGCACGAACGCGGTCGGATCGAGCACGACGAGGTCCTGCCCCTCCGCCTGGCAGGGGAAGTAGCCGTAGACCGCCGAGGGGCGCACCCAGCCCTTCACCTCGGCGTCGCGCTGCAGTTGCAGCCGGCGCGGCTCGAAGTCGTCGCGCACGAGCGCGTCGAACTCCGGGCCGCTGCCGCGCGCGCCCCAGTGCAGGCGGTAGAG
>CAIXRL010000270.1 GCA_903921835.1 Candidatus Eiseniibacteriota bacterium
CCGCCGAGCCGCACGGGCGCTGGCTCGGGCGCGAGGAACTCGCGCGCGAGGGCGCGGATTTCGCCGGCAGCGAGTACGGGGACGACATCTTCCTGCTCACGCCCGGCGCGCTGCTGCTGCCTTCGTTCATGGGCACGGCCCCGGTCGCCGCCATGCACGGTTACGACGCGAGCCATCCGGACATGACCGCGCTGCTCGCCTCCAACCGCGGGCTGCCCGCGGAGGTCCGCCACCTGGCCGACCTGCGCGGCTTCCTCGAGGGCGAACTCGACGCCCAGGCCGCCGGGGCCGCGTGAAGAGCGGCGAGGTGGCGCGGAACCTCTCGCGTGGCGCGTTCTTCCTGGGCTCGGAGAAGGTCGTCACGAGCGTCTCCACCGTGCTTTACTCGGCGCTGATGGCGCGCTGGCTGGGGCCCACCGGTTACGGCAAGTTCACGCTCGCGTTCTCGGCCATCACCCTGGCGACGGCGTTCACGGGGAACTTCGAGAGCTACCTCGACTCCTACGCCGCCGAGCACCACC
Source organism: Candidatus Eiseniibacteriota bacterium (assembly GCA_903921835.1). Classification (GTDB taxonomy): domain Bacteria; phylum Eisenbacteria; class RBG-16-71-46; order RBG-16-71-46; family RBG-16-71-46; genus CAIXRL01. Next base: position 522 of record CAIXRL010000270.1, read on the forward strand.
TGTTCAGCCGGCTCGGGACGCTGCGCCGCGCCTTTGCGATCGCCTTCGGCTTCAAGTTCGTGCTCGGCCTGCTGGCGAGCGCGCTGCTCGTGGCCCTGACGCCGTGGCTGGCCGCGCGCTACCGTATCCAGGAGCTCGGCTTCCTGCTGCCGCTGCTCTCCGTGGCGATTGTCGCCGACAGCCTCGCCACCACGAGCCGCTCGCTGTTGTTCGGCCTGCAGCGCTACGGCTGGGTGAGTACGCTCTCGCTCGTCGCCAGCGTCATGCGCACCGCGCTCGTCTGGGGGTTGTGGACGGCCCGGCAGGGGCTGCGCTCCCTCGCCGTCGGCATGTCGATCCTCGCCCTGACGCAGGCGCTGCTCTTCGGCATCGCCGCACTGGTCGTGCTCGCGCGGCTGCGCCCCGTGCCCGCGCGCGCGGGCGCCACGCAGGCGCCTCCCGAGGGCGGTTTGCTGCGCCAGATGACCGCGTATTGCCTGCCGATGCTGGGCGCCAACATGTCGTTCCTCTCGGGGCAGAGCCTGGGCAAGCTCGTGCTCGGGCTCGTGATCGATCCCACGCACCTGGGGTACTTCAACTTCGCATTCACGACGGTCGAGCGCTTCGTCGAGATCGTGAACACGCTGCCGCGCGCCCTGCTGCCCTCGCTCGCGCAGATCGCCGCGATCGGCGACCGCGAGCGGCTGCACTCCGTGTTCAACCAGGCCTTCCGGCTCATGCAGGTCGCGGCGTGCATGCTGTCGTTCGGGCTCTTCGTCTATGCCCACGAAATCATCCTGCTGGTCGGCAGCCGGCTCTTCGAACCCGCCGTGCCCCTGTTGCGCGTGCTGGCGCTCGTGCCCATCGTGCGCACGACGCAGCAGCCGTTCACCGTGCTCTTCCAGGCTTTGCGCACGCCGGGCAAGGTGCTCCTTGCCGCGCTGGTGAAGCTGGTCACCGAGGGCGCCGGCTACCTGGCTCTGGTGACGCTCTCCCTGAGCGTGTCGTGGGCGTGCTGGTCGAACGTGGGCGGCGCGCTGGCCTCGTTCGTCTGCGCCCTGATCCTCGCCCGCAGGCTCCTGCCCGAGGGCGGGCGCGAGCGCCTTGGCGTCTTCCAGCGCGCCCTCGTGGTGTCGGTGCCGGCCGCCCTGCTGACGCTTGCGGCGGATCGCTGGCTCGGCGATTCGGCATCGCTCGCGATTCGATTGCCGCTCGCGCTCCCCGCCCTGCTCGGGGTGGTTGCGCTCGGGCTCGTCACCCGCTACGACCTCGAGAAGCTGTCCACGCTGCCGCTCCGTTCGCCTGTGCTCACGTGGACGCGTGATCGCGTCGTGGCCGGAACCGAACGAATCATCGTCCTGTTCGGACCGCAGGAGGCTGCATGAGCGCACCCCGAGTGCTGGTGATCATCCCCGCCCACGATGAGGAGGAGAGCCTGCCGCGAACGCTGGCCGAGGTGCGGGCCGCGGCGCCGGATGTGGACCTGCTCGTCGTGGACGACGGTTCACGCGACGGCACGCCGCGCGTCGCCCGCGCGAGTGGGGTCGAGGTCGTGCGGCACCCGGTCAATCTCGGTGTCGGCGGGGCGCTGCAGACGGGCTTTCGCTGGGCATGCGAGCACGGCTACGACATCGGCGTGCAGCTCGACGCCGACGGGCAGCACGACCCGCTCTACCTCGCGGCGCTACTCGCGCCCGTGCTCGAGGGACGCTGCAACGTCTCGATCGGCTCGCGCTACGTCGCGCGCACGGGCTACCGTGCCCCCCTCAACCGCCGGCTCGGCATGCTGCTGTTCTCGGGCATCGTCCGGATGGCCCTCGGGCAGCGGATCACGGACACGACGTCGGGCTTCCGTGCCTACGACCGGCCGGTGATGGAGGTCTGTCGTGTGGAGTTCCCCAGGGACTTTCCGGACGCGCCACTGCTGATCAGCCTGGCACGCCGCGGGTTCCGTTTGCTCGAAGTCCCCGTGGAGATGCGCGAGCGCATCGCGGGGCGTTCCTTCTACACGCTCGGCAAGCAGCTGTACTATCCCTACAAGAACCTGCTGGCGTCGCTGATGGCGTTCATCCAGCGGTCGAACTGAGGCGGAGGCCATCATGCAGTTTCTATCCCGGACCCAGGTGGTCGTCGCGATCGGCGCCGTGCTGCTCGCGCTGTATGTTCTCGACCTGGTGCGCCGTCGGCGCCTGTCGGAGGAGTACTCCTTCGCGTGGGTCGCCGCGACCGTGACCATCGCCGTGCTCGGCTTCTCGACGCCGATCCTCGTGGGACTCACGCGGTTGCTGGGTGTCGTCATGGAGGTCTCGACGGTCTTCGCGTTCGGGATCGCCTTTTCACTGGCGATGCTGCTGTATCTCAGCGTCCGGCTGTCGCGGCTGGGCACCGAAAAGGACGCGATGGTGCGCGAGTTGGCGCTGCTGCGATACGAATTCGAGGCCGAACGCCGGGCGATGGCGGAAAGGAACGGAGCCTGATGCGCGCGATTCAGCTGGCCGCGGGGATCCTGATCTCGATCGTGTGCGTGCTCCTCTCCCTGGTGGACATCGCTCCGCGGGACCTGCTGCGCCCGGGGCCGCTCGGGCATGCGATCCAGGGGATCCCGGACACGCTCGTCGGCATCCGTGTCGCGCTCGCACACGCCAACTGGGGTGGGTTCTTCGCGGTCTGCGTACTCACGGTCGTCGCCTTCTGGATGCGCGCCATCCGCTGGCGGTTGTTCATCAAGGATTCGCGGCGGATCCACACCTCGAACCTGTTCAGCGCCACCATGATCGGTTTCATGGCGAACAACGTACTGCCGTTCCGGCTGGGCGAGTTCGTGCGGCCGTGGGCGCTCGCGCGCAGCGAGAAGCTGCCGAACAGCATGCTTCTGGCCACCGTCGTCGTGGAGCGCGCGATCGACATGCTGACCCTGCTGGCGATTTTCGGCGTCGCGCTCGTCCTGCATCCCATCGCCCAGAACACGGATGCGGGGAAGCTGGTGCAGCGGGGCGCGCTCCTCATGATCGGGCTGAGCGTCGCGCTCGTGGTGTTCGTGGTCGCCGCGGAGCGGAACCGTGGTCTGGCGCTCGGCCTGCTCCGCGTGGTGCCCGCGGGGGCACGCCCCCGGGCGGAACGTCTCCTGGATCGCTTCCTCGACGGCTTCTCGCTGTTCCGGGACCCGCTCAGGCTGGTGCACGTGTTCGCGCTGTCGTTCGGGATGTTCCTGATGTTCGCGGTCGCGCTGGGCATCACGGGGTGGTCGCTGCACATCGACCTGCCGTGGTATTCCGGCCTGGTCATGCTGGTCATCACCGCGATCGGCATCATGGTCCCGGCGGCGCCGGGCTACGTCGGCACGATGAACTACGCCTGCAAGGTCGGCCTGTCGCTGTTCGGGGTGAGCGTCGCCGCCGCGAGCGCGTACAGCTGGTTCTACTTCCTCAGCCAATGGATTCCGGTCACCGCGATCGGGCTCTTCTACCTTCATCGCGAGGGGTTGTCGCTCAAGTCCCTCGGGCAGGCGCACGACTCCACGACGTGACGCCGTTCATCCCCGGCACTGGTGCCGCGTCAGCGGCGAAACGCGAGCGCGACCTTGCGCACGGCGGCAACCACGTCGTCGGCGTCGCGATCGCTCATCCGCGGGAAGAGCGGCAGCGTGATGGCGCGCCGGTAGGCGTCCTCGGCGACGGGAAACTGCTCCGGGCGCAGGGCCAGGCTGTCGCGGAAGTGCGGGTGCCGGTGGATCGGGATGAAGTGCACCGAGGTGCCGATGTTCTCGGCGCGCAGCTCGGTGATGAAGCGCGCGCGATCGATGGTCAGCCTCTCCAGCTCGAGCGCGATGGGGAAGAGGTGCCAGGCGTGCGTGACGTCCGGGCGCGCCTTCATGGTGCGGACCTCGGGGACGTCCGCGAGCCCCGCGCTCATGCGCGTCACCAGCTCCACGCGGCGGCGCTGGAACTCGTCGAAACGGTCGAGCTGCCCCAGGCCGATGGCGGCGAGCACGTCGCTGAGGTTGTACTTCCAGCCGGGCGCGACGACCTCGTAGAACCACGAGCCCGTGTCGCCGTAGCGCTTCCAGGCGTCGCGGTTCATGCCATGCAGGCTCAGCAGCTGGATGCGCTCGGCCAGGGCCTGGTCGTCGGTGACCGCGGCGCCGCCCTCGCCGGTGGTCAAGTTCTTGGTGGCGTAGAAGGAGAACGCGGTGATGCGCGCGAGCGAGCCCACGGGCCGGCCCTGGTACGCGGCGCCGAAGGCGTGCGCGGCGTCCGCGACCACCGTGATGCCACGGGGGCCGGCGATGGCGTCGATCGCGCCGTAATCGCAGGGCTGGCCACCGTAGTCCACCGTGAGGATGGCCTTCGTGCGCGGCGTGACCGCGGCCTCGACGAGGCGCGGATCGAGGTTCAGCGTGTCCGGTTCCACGTCCACGAGCACGGGACGGGCACGCACGTGCTCGATGACGTTGACGGTCGCGACGAACGTCCAGGTCGAGGTGATGACCTCGTCGTCGGGGCCGATGCCCAGCGCTTCCAGCGCCAGGTGCAGCGCGCCGGTCGCGGAGTTCACCGCCACCGCGTGCTTGGCTCCCGTCATGGCTGCGACGCGGCGCGCGAGTTCCTGGGACTTCGGCCCCGTCGTGATCCAGCCGGAATCGAGCGACTCGAGCACGAGCTGCTTCTCGCGCTCGCCGATCCACGGCACGGCGAAGGGAAGGAACTTGTCGCGGACGGGCTTTCCGCCCTGGGAGGCGAGCAGGTCAGGCGCGGACTGCGGAGCGTTGAAGTCGTTCACGGTGCGAGTGTAATGCGCGCACGCATCCCGGCGCCAGCCCCGCGGCGACCCCCGTTGCGGCGTGCCCCCCGCGGCGGCGCCCATCTCCCGAACAGATTGAGCGAGGAACCAGGCATGCACCCCGGCAGGTTCGCTTTCCATTTTGTTGCCCGCGATCGTGTTCCGTCGCGGCTGCGGTCCGCTGGACCGCAGCCGAACGGCCTCCGTCCGGGCGCGTGCGCGCGGGGGAGTGCGTGATGTCCATCGAGCTCGTCGTTCGCCTGGTTCTGGCGCTCGCGGCCGTGCTGGCCGCGGCGTCCGCGGGCCTGCCCGCGCCGGTCGCCGTCGCGGCCCTCGCGGTCACGTTCCTGTTCACGCCCGGCCTGCTGGTCGCGCGCTTCGCCTTCTCGCGCTCGGGCCCCGAAATCGCCGTGGCCTCCTCGCTGGCACTCTCGCCGTTCCTGACGGGTGCACCTGTGGCCGTCCTGTTGGCGCTCGGCGCCCCGCTGCCGCTCGTGGCCCGGGGAGTCGCGTTGACCGTGGCCCTGCTGGCGCTGGTGATCCCGGACGCGCGCAAGCAGGCCGACATCGCACCCGGCCCGTGGGTCTCGTGGCTCTGCGCGGCCGCGTGGACGGCGCTCATGGCCGCGCTGCTCGTCGGCAATCGCTGGCTGCCCCCGCGCGCGGACGGCTGGTATCACGCGGCCGCGACGCTACAGGTGCTGCAGCGCGGCGTGCCGCCCGAGGACCCGTACTTCGCCGGCGTGCGCATGCTCTACTTCTGGGGCATCCACGTCTGGGCGGCGTCGTGGCTCGCGCTCGCCCCGCGGCTGTCCGTCTACACCCCGTTCGTGGTGTTCAACATCACCGCAGCCCTTGCGGTCGTGCTGGCAGTGGCCGGCTTCGCGCGGCGGCTCGGGGCGGGCAGGGCCGGCATTGCGCTCGCCACGGGACTCGCCACGCTCGGGTACTCGCCCTTCGGCTGGGTCGTGGTCATCGCCCGCGCCCTGCTCGGTGAGGTGCGCGGCCGGGCGGAGCTCGCGCGCACCCTTGGCCAGGGGGCCGATCCGGTGATCTTCACGATGGCATGGGGGCAGTTGCACGGCTCGATGGCGTTCTTCGGGGACAAGTACCTGGTGCTGACGCAGTTCTCGATGGGACTGGCGCTCTTCGCGCTCACGATCGTGGCGCTGCTCGACCTGGCATCATCTCCCGGGCCGCGCACGGCGTTCGCGTTTGGTGTGCTGGCGGCCGCCGCGCTGTTCATTCACACGGTTGTCGGCGATTGCGTGGTGATCACGGCCGGGATGGTGTGGCTCTCGCTCCTGCCGGGAGCGCTGCGGGGCGGTGCCGTCGAGCGGCGGGCACTCGTCACGCTGGCGCTCGCGACCGCGCTGGCCGTGATCGTCGTATCGCCCTACCTGCTCGAGATCACGCTGGGCAAGCGCGACCAGATGCGTTTCGGTTTCTCCGTCGAAAGCCTGCGCTCGCTCGTCATTGGGGGCATGTTCGTGGTGATGCCCGGCTTCACGTGGCTGGCGATGCGGGCCCGGCGGTCACCGGACGCCGGGCGCGTCCTGCTCATGGCGGGAGGGCTCACCGTGCTTGCGATGAGTCTCCTCCTGTTCGAGCGCAACCAGGTCAAGTTCTTCAACCTGCTCTTCCTGGTGCTCTCGGTGCCTGCCGCGCTGGGCTGGCTCGCCTGGATGCGCGGCCGTCGGCCACTTGTCCGCAGGCTCGCCGTGACGGTGCTCGTGGTCGGCGCGCTGCCGACCGCAACGCTCTGCGTGTGGGGGTTCGCAACCGAGCGCGGGCAGTCGGAGACCGGCTGGCACCCGCCCACGCCCGCGATGTCGGAGGCGATGGCGTGGGCGCGTGCGAGCACGCCCGCCGATGCGGCATTCTGCGACCTGGGTGGGGGCCGCGAAGTGCTCACCATGGCGGGCCGCAGCACGCTCTGGGGCGGCTACTCCGGTGAACGCAACTACGGCTACGACCACGAGGCGATTCTCGCGCGGCGCGAGCTCGCGGGTGCGCTCTGTCGCGGGCGCGAGCCAGGTTCGCGGGGGGCCGCGTTGCTCGCGGAGTTCGCAGGGTTGCGCCGCGAGGTCATCGTGATGACGCGCGCCGACGCGCCGGACTCGAGTTCCGATCACGGAGCGATCGCTGCCCGGCCGGATCGCTTCCAGCCGTTGTACGTGAACGCCGACGTGGCGTTCTGGAGGGTGCGCGTCCGGTGAGACGCTTTGCGACGTTCGCCGTGTTCGGCGTCGCAGGTTTCGCAGCACACGTACTGCTGAAGTTGGGCGCGTTCGGCGCGCTGCCCGCGGGGTTGCGGCTGTCGGTGGCGTTCACCGTGCTCGTCATGCTCCCCGGTTTCGCGTTTCTGGCCGCGCTGCGCCTGACGCCGCCGGGCGGCCGGTGGTTGTCGGCCGGCTGGGCGCTGGGGCTTGGCGTGGGCTGGCTCGGCACGCAGGTGCTGTGCACGCGCATGCTGCACGTGCCGTTCACCGTGCTGGCCGGCTGGGCGGCGGTGCCGAACGCGTTGCTCTGGCTGCTGCCGGCGTGGCGCAACAGGCGCGACGAGGAGGCGCGGCCACCGGCGCCTGGCCTGGGCCCGGTCGCGTGCACGGTGGTGATGGCGGCGGCGCTGGTCGCTTGCGTGCACGTGGCGCGCGTCCCGGCGCCCGTGACCTACGTGGCCGACTCGCCGGATCACGTCGGCACCATCCGGCGCATGATGGCCGGAGGTGACGCGTTCCCGGTGGACGCGTTCTTCCGCGACGCCGGCCGCGCCGGCGCGGACCCACGCAAGGGTCTCTGGCATCCCGGCGTCGCCACCATCGCCACGCTCGCGCACGCCGATCCGCTGGAGGCCTGGTGGACGCTGGCCGCGCTGCTGGCCCCGCTCTTCGCCCTGAACGCCGCGGCTTTCGCGTTCACGCTCGGCGGCCCGGCCGCGGCCGCCGTGGGCGCGTGGGCGCTGGTGCTCACCTACGGCGGTTCGCTCGCGGCGCCGAGCCTGCGCGAAGCCGTATTCTCGACCAAGCTGGCCGACCAGTTGGCACTCGCGACCATCACCGCGGTGCTCGTGGACCTCGAGGCGCGCCGAGCTTCGAGCCGGCTCGTGGCGGTTGGGCTGGCGCTGGGCGCGGTCGCCGCGCACGTCTTCGCCGCGCTCCAGTTCGGGGTCGTGTTCGGCGCGCTCGGGGTCGGCCTGCTCGTGCTCGAGCGGGGCATGGGGCCGCGTGCGCGGCGCCTGATCGTCACCGCGGGTGCGCTCGCGCTGGCGTGCCTGCCCTACCTGCTCTGGCGCGCGCATCTCTCCCTTGCTCCCGACAACGTCATCCACACCGAGCCGCAGGGCCTGCTCGCGCTGGCGCCGGGTGTGAACGTGGTGTCCCCGTCCGTGCTGTGGGACTGGTTCGGCCTGCTGTGGGTTGTGTTTCCGCTTTCGCTATGGGCCTGGGCCCGCCAGGCTGCGCGGCCCGCGGTGCTCACGCTGTTCACCACGACGATCGCGGTGGCCGTGCTGCTCTTCTGCCCGCCCGTGGTGGCGGTGCTGCAGCCGCGCGTGAGCTACCTGCTCATGCGCTCCGTCTGGCTGCTCCCGTTTCCCGCGGCGCTGGCGTTCGCGATCCCGGCGCTCGTGCGGTCGCTGCGCACGGGCACGGCAAGGTCCCGCATTCCTGCCGCGCTCGCGCTCGCGGGGCTCGGCGCCCTGCTGGCGCCCGTCGCAGGCGATGCGGCGCGCGTTCTCGCCGACCCCGCGGCGGCGCGAGCCGCTGACGCGGGCGAGTCGGTCCTGCGCTGGCGTGGGGCGCTCGCATGGATGGACGCCCACCTGCCTGCGGGCAGCGTGGTGCTCTCGGATCAAGCGACGAGCTATTCGATCCCGATGATGACGCGCCACTACGTCGAGACGCTGATGGATCAGCACAGTTCGCCCAGCGATTCGCTGGCGCTCACCCGCATCATGGATGCGCGCGACGCGCTGGATCCCGATTCGCCGTGGAGCCGAACCCGGCAGGTCGTGGAGCGTTGGGGGGTCACCGCGATCGCACTGAACAATCGCTTCGGGGGGGGGGGGCGGCTCGACTACTGGACGCCTTCGCCCGCCTGGTTTCGCGGGGCGCGCGAACGGTTGGACGGAGCGCCGCAGGCGTTCGAACGCGTCTACGACACGGGCGATTTCGCCGTCTACCAGGTCCGCGAGGCCGGTTTGCGCTCGCTCGCGGGCGGCGGTCGGCCGCGGCCCTGTGTGACGTCCTTCGATGCCACACGCGATTCGGCGCCGGTTGGACGCGGCAGGGGTCTTCCCGATCTCACTCGCGCGCGCCTCGTCTGCCCTGAGGCGCGTGCCGGCGATTCGGTCGCCGTCGTGCTCGACTGGCACTCACCACGACCATCGCCCGCCGGGTCGTACGTGGCCGTCCTGCGTTTCGATGGCCCGCGACCGCCGGGATTCTCACCTCCCGAGGGGTGCGCGAGGCTGGCGCGCAAGATCGTCGAACGGCTGCGCCACGAACGCTATGGCTTCAGCATCGACCGGCCTCCCGTGAACGGCGTCTACGGCGTGGATCTCTGGCGACCGACCGAGGTCGTGCGCGACTCGTTCTGGTTCTCGATTCCGCCCGACGCGGTTCCGGGCGCGTACCGGATGGACGTCCGGATGCTGCGGCGATCGCACTACCCAAACCACCGTCTCGCTGACTTCCTCTCGGACCGGGACGACCCCCGCGGAGTGACGGTCGGCGTCCTGCGGGTCGCCCGCGGTGAGAGGTGACCTCTGCCGGCTGGCACCGGGCGGCTCCAGGCTGCGGCTCCAGGCTTCGCTCGCGATCGGCGCTCAGGCCGGCACGCCCGCGGCCACGCGCGCCGCGGCGGATCCCAGGGCACGGCCCGCTCAGGCGCACGGCCGATCCACTGGCGGTGCCACAGCTCGAGCGTGAGGAGCGTTCACGGTTCGCGCCCGCGGTCGCGCCGGCCAGCGAGGTGATCCTCCACGTGACCGCGTGGCGCGGCGGGCTCGTGGTCGCCACGGCCGAGGCACGTGGGCGAGAGCAGCGTGTTGACGAGCCGTTCGCGTATTCCGCCGCGAAAGGACGGCGAGAGCGGCACGGTGAAGCCCACACTGGGTCGATCCACGACTTCGACGGGCAGTAACCGTTCGTCCACGCCCGTATTGACGGGCGGCGAC
>CAIXRL010000271.1 GCA_903921835.1 Candidatus Eiseniibacteriota bacterium
ATGCTGGTCAACCCGGTGCAGCGCGCGAACGCCTGGCGCGTCCACGGTGGCCAGGTTGACCGCGCCGCCGGGCGTCGCGGCGCCGAGGCCCAGCGGCGCCAGGCCCCGGTAGATCTCGAGGTGATCGAGCGCGGAGGACGGCAGGTCGCCCAGGCTCACCACCCCGTGCGCGGCGGAGGTGAGCGGCATGCCGTCCAGGAAGATGCTCACCTGCCCCGGCGAGGCGCCCCGCAGCGACAACGTACTGAACGAGCCGAGCCCGCCGTACTGCACGACGCGCGCCCCCACGCTCTGCTGCAGCAGTTCCGCGACGTCCTCCACCGCGCGGCCCGGCGCGTTCGCGCGCAGCTCGGTCACCAACGCGGTCGGCATCCGCCGGCGCACATCGATCCTCACGCGCTCCGCGTCCACCTGCACGGGCGGCAGCGTGCGCACGGTCCGCACGAGCGTGTCGTGCGGCGCGGCGGAAACCAGCGCGGCCAGCGCGCCCGGCAGGAGGGCCTGGAGCATGCTCCCGATCACCTGGTCCTCAGCCCAGGTGGTTCATGCGCCCGCGGCCCGCGGACGCGAGCTGCGCGTCGGACGCTACGAAGCTCGACCGGCTGCCGGCCGCATCGTGTCCACGACAGGGTTCCGTCGCGGCCGGCCGCGCCCAGGCCCCGTCCGAAGTCAGGTTCTTTGGCCACGCGTCTCGCACTCTCGGCTCGCGGTTCATGAACGACCCGGGCGCTCGCGCCGGAATCGAAACGCCCCGCCGCCGCGAGGAGTGGGTCGCGGAAACGGGGCCGGGCAGGGAGGCCGCGCACCGCAACCACCCTCCACCGGGGCGGTGCGTGTCCTGTGGCTTCCGGGCAGGTTTCCTGACTCAGGGCGCCGAACGGTGCGTCGTTCGTGTCGCGCTCGCCTTGCGGGCCGTCAAGACCCGTGGCTCGTGAGCGCGGCGCCCATCACAGTGGCGGGACCGTGCGGGATTCTCACCCGCTTCCCTTTGACCCCATGCGATATGGGCACCTGGAAGATGTCATGGCCAAGATGCGCCGTCGGCGGGCGCCGGTCAACCGCGGATACGGTCCGCCCGGGCGTCAGCGCGGCAACGCGTCCACGCGCTCGCGCAGGCGTGCGAAGATTCGGTGCCACATCTCGCGCGTGAGCCGCCCCGTCTGCGTGTTCTGCCGGCTCGGGTGAAACGTGCTCATCAGCACGCGTCCGTCCTGCATCACGCTCTCGGCCCCGTGCGCGAACACCGGCCGCTCGCGCGGGGACAGCGCCGCCCACGACCCGCTCGCGCGCAGGTACGCCTCGTGCCCGATGCGGCCCAGCGCCAGCACGACGCGCAGGTTCGGCAGCAGGTGGATCTCGTCCGCAAGGTGTCCGCGGCAGGCGGCGAGTTCGGCGGGCAGCGGCTTGTTGCCGGGCGGCGCGCAGCGGGCGGCGGCGCCGATCCAGCAGTCCGTGAGGCACATGCCGTCGTCGCGCGAGGCGCTGTGGGGCTGGCTGGCGAAGCCGGCGCGGTGCAGCGCCTCGTACAGCCACTCGCCGCTGGCGTCGCCGGTGAACATGCGCCCGGTGCGGTTGGAGCCGTGCGCGCCGGGCGCCAGCCCCACGAGCAGCACGCGCGCCCGCCGATCACCGAAACCCGGCACCGGGCGGCCCCAGTAGGTCTCGTCACGGTAGGCGCGGCGCTTCTCCACCGCGACGCGCGCGCAGTATTCGCGCAGGCGGACGCAGCGCGCGCACGCGACGATCTCGCGCTCCAGCGCGGCCATCGTGCGTACCCGGCGCGGCTCGGCCG
>CAIXRL010000272.1 GCA_903921835.1 Candidatus Eiseniibacteriota bacterium
CCTTGCCGGCTGCGAGCCGGCGTCGTTGGCGCCCGCCGACGCCCCGGCGCGTGCGGATGTGCCCGATGGCCGCCAGTTCGCGGCCGGGGACGCGACCGCGGGCGCTCCGGAAGCCGGGGACGGCTTCTTCCTCGTGCCTCCCATCGTGGAGAACGTGAACCCGTGACCTCCGGGCACTGGATGCATTCCGCCGCGTGGATCGCAGCGGAGGTGCGCGCCGGTCGCGTGACGCCCGAAGCCGCCGCGGAGAGCGGCTGGGACGGCCCCGCGCAGACCTGGGAGCGCGACGTCCACGCGGTCGTGCACACGGATCGTGAAACGCGCCATCAGGCGGCGGTCGCGGCGCGCACGGACGGCCCGCTCGCGGGCGTGCCGGTGCTGGTCAAGGACAACCTGTGCACGCTGGACTACGCGACCACCTGCGGTTCGCGCATTCTCGCGGGCTGGAGGTCTCCCTACGACGCCACCGTGGTACGCCGCCTGCGCGAGGCCGGCGCGGTGATCGTGGGCAAGGGCAACATGGACGAGTTCGCGATGGGCTCTTCCACCGAGTTCAGCTGCTACGGACCGACGCGCAACCCGTATGACCTCACGCGCGTGCCGGGGGGCTCGAGCGGCGGTCCGGCTGCTGCGGTCGCGTACGGCCTCGTGCCGGTCGCGCTCGGCACCGACACGGGTGGCTCCGTGCGCCAGCCGGCGGCATTCTGCGGCGTCTACGGGCTCAAGCCGACCTACGGCCGGCTGTCGCGCTACGGCCTGGTGGCGTTCGGCTCATCGCTCGACCAGGTCGGAATCTTCGCGCGCCACGCCGGCGACGTCGCCGTCACGTACGCGGCACTGGCGGGAGGCGACCCGTTCGACGCCACGTCGCGCACGGGTGTCGCGCCCGACGTCTCGGCGTGGGACGCGGGCGTCGCGGGGCTGCGCTTCGGCTGGCCGGCCAACCTGTGGGCGAACGGCGTGGACGCGTCGATCGTGGACGGTCTCGAGCGCGCGGCTGAATCGCTCGAGCGCGCCGGAGCGACGCGCGTGCCGGTGGAGTTCCTGCCGGGCGAGTACGGCGTGGCGGCGTACTACCTGGTGGCCACCGCGGAGGCGAGCAGCAACCTCGCGCGCTTCGACGGCGTGCGCTACGGACACCGCAGCACCGACGCGGCCGACGTGCGATCGCTGCACACGCACACGCGCAGCGAGGGGTTCGGCCCCGAGGTGCAGCGCCGCATCCTGCTCGGCACGTACGCGCTCTCGTCAGGCTACTACGACGCGTACTATCTCAAGGCGCAGCGCGCGCGCACCCGGATCCGGCGCGAGTTCGCCACGGCCTTCACGCACTGCGACTTCATGCTGCTGCCCGCCGCGCCGACGCCCGCCTTCCGGCTCGGCGAGAAGATCGACGACCCGCTGGCGATGTACCTGAGCGACGTGTTCACCATCGGCGCGAACCTCGCGGGCATCCCGGGATTCACGGTGCCGATGGGCCTCGCGGACGACGGGCTGCCGGTCGCGGTCCAGCTGCTCGGCCCCGAGGACGGCGAGCCGCGACTGCTGCGCGCGGGCCGCGCGCTCGAGGTGAACGGCGACACCGCGCGACTGGCGCGGGATCACGAAACGGAGTTCGCATGGCCCACGAGGCGGTGATCGGGCTGGAGTGCCACGTCCAGCTGCGGACGAACACGAAGATGTTCTGCGCCTGCCCGGTGCGCTTTGGCTCGGAGCCGAACACCAACGTCTGCCCGGTGTGCCTGGGGCTGCCCGGCGCGCTGCCGCGCCTGAACGACGCGGCCGTCGAGTACGCGCTGCGGCTCGGGCTGGCGCTCGGCTGCCGGGTGCGCGAGGTGAGCGTGTTCGCGCGCAAGAACTACTTTTATCCCGACATGCCCAAGAACTACCAGATCACACAGTACGACCTGCCCCTGTGCGAGGGCGGTGAGCTGCCGGCCGTCATCGACGGCGTGCCGCGCACGTTTGCCCTGACGCGGATCCACCTCGAGGAGGATGCAGGCAAGTCGTTCCACCCCGAGCGCCACGGCGACCGCAGCCTGTCGCGCGTGGACTTCAACCGCGCGGGGGTCCCCCTGGTGGAACTGGTCACCGAACCCGTGCTGCGCACCCCGGCGGAGTGCACGGCGTTTCTCACCGCGCTGCGGCGGCTGGTGCGGGCGCTGGGGATCTCGGACGGGGACATGGAGAAGGGCCAACTGCGCTGCGACGCCAACGTCAGCCTGCGGCCCGCGGGGGCGGCAGCGCTCGGGACCAAGACCGAGATCAAGAACCTCAACTCCATCAAGGGCGTCGAGAAGGGCGTTACCGCGGAGATCGCGCGCCAGCGCCGGTTGCTCGACGGGGGCGAGGCCATCGTGCAGGCGACGCTCCTGTACGACGCCGATCACGACAAGCTTGCGATCATGCGCACCAAGGAGCACGCGCACGACTATCGCTACTTCCCGGACCCCGACCTGCCCGTGCTGCGCGTCGAGCAGGCGCGCGTCGCCCGCGTGCGCGAGACGCTGCCCGAACTGCCGTGGGTGCGCGAGGCACGCCTCATCACCGGGTATGCCCTGCCCGCGTACGACGCCGCCGTGCTGTGCGAGACGCCCGCCCTGGCGGACTACTTCGAGGCGGTGGCCCGCGGCGCGGACGCGAAGCTCGCCAGCAACTGGATCATGACCGAGGTGCTGCGCGTGCTCAACGAGCGGGCGTGGACGCTCGAGCGCTGGGCAGCGCGCGTGCCCGCCGAGCGGCTGCACGATCTTTTCGCCCGCGTGGGCTCGCGCGAATTACCGGGACCCGTCGCCAAGCAGGTGTTCGCCTGGATGTGCGACGAGGACGGAGCGGTCCCCGAACTCCTCGAGCGGCACGGCGTGCGCGTGCAGGGTTCCAGCGACGAGCTGGCGCCGCTGGTCGAGCAGGTCATCCACGAGCACCCCGGACCGGTGGCGCAGTACCTGGCGGGGGAAGCGAAGACGTTGGGCTTCCTCGTGGGCCAGGTGATGAAGAAGAGCGGCGGCCAGGCGGTGCCGCAGGTCGTGCAGGAACTGCTGCGCGCCGCGCTCGCGAAGGGCGGGCCCGGGGCGTGAGCGCGGAGTTTCGCGCCGCGGTGCGCGCCGCGCTCGCGGATGCCGCGGGCGGTCCGCTCGGGCGGCGGATCCGCGCCGCGACCATCACCGCGATCGTGGCCGACGCGCGGGGCGACGAGCGTGACGCGATCGCGCTGACGGAACTCGTGGACGCGCTCGAGCGTGCCGGGGTTCCGCGCGGGCGGCAGTTCGTGCTGCTCGGGAGCGCGGACGCGGGCGCTCTGCCCGCGCGTGAGGCGGCGCGCCGGCTGCGCGCGCGCCTGGGGATCGCGGTGCTCGCGCACGATCCGCTCTCCCGCGCCTCGTTTCATGCGGGCGATCTTGCCGACGGCACGCGCGTCGAGCTGGACGACGAGCTGCGCGAGGCGGAGGAGGTGGTGATCGCGGGGCGCTTCGCGGCGGGTCGCGGCGGGCCGGCGGCGATCTGGCCTGGCCTGGCGAGCGTTGCCGCGCGGAGGGTGGAAACGGCGGCGCTTGCCGCGCTGCCGGCGGACCGCAGGGAGCCCGAACGCCACGCGCGGGCGTGC
>CAIXRL010000273.1 GCA_903921835.1 Candidatus Eiseniibacteriota bacterium
CGCCTTGTCCATGGCCAGCGCGCTCGCGAGCACGCCCGAACCTGTATAGGTCTTGCCCATCAGCTCGAGCACCGCCTGCACCGTGCCGTCCTCGCCGAACGTGCCGTGCAGCGCGTTGAACACCACGTCGGCCTCGCGCACCGCTGCCTGCTGCAGCGCCTCGAGCATCAGCTCACGCGGCAGCGCGCGCACCTCGGCGAGCGTCCTCGCGCCCTCGCCCTCGTGGCCCGGCTCGAGCTTCGTGCCGTCGGCCGCGTCCAGCGACGTGACCTTGTGGCCCAGCGAGCGCAGCGAGTGCGCGATGCCACGACCCGTGCTGAAGGAGACCTCGCGCTCTCCCGACCTTCCGCCCATCAGGACGGCGACTTTCATGTGTTCCTCCGGGGCGCCAGCCGGTTCAACCGGTGTGGCGGGCCGCATCCTGCAGCCGGGCGATGCAACGGTCCTGACCGAGCAACTCGGCGAGCAACGGCAGTTCCGGGCCGTGGGTGCGGCCCGTGAGCGCGGCCCGCACGGGCATGAAGAGTTCCCTGCCCTTGCGGCCCTGCTGCCTTCCGGTCGCCTGAATCGTGGATTTAAAGCCCTCGCCGCTCCACTGCGCAAGCGACCCCAGTGCGTCCGCGAGCGCGGCGCACAGTTCGCGCGCACCTGGCGCCTCGAGCGAGCCGGCCGCCTCGGGCTCCAGCGCGGGCTCACCGCCGACCAGAACCGCCACCTCGCCGGGCAGCTCGGCCAGCGTCGCGGCATTGCCGCGGACGCCTTCGAGCAGCTGTTCGCGCGCCCCGGGCGCGAGCGGCGCGAGCAGCCGCCGCGCCTCGGCGCGCCAGTCCGCGACGCCCACCGGCAGCGCCCCGGGCCCCGACTCCAGCCACGCGGCCAGCTGCTCCCCGCTCGCGTGATGCAGCCAGTGCGCGTTCATCCACTGCAGCTTGGCCGCGTCGAACACCGAGCCGCTGCGGCCGAGCCGGTCGAGCGTGAACGCCTCGAGCAGTTCCTCGCGTGTGAGCACCTCGCGATCGTCGCCGGGATGGAACCCCAGCAGCGCCAGGTAGCTCAGCATCGCCTCGGGCACGTAGCCCGCGGCCCGCCAGTCCCCGACCGCGACGGCCGCCTCGCCCGCGCGCTTGCTCATCTTGGTGCGGTCGCGGTTCAGGATCAGCGCCACGTGCGCGAACTGCGGCGGCGCCTCGCCGAACGCGTCGTAGAGCATGAGCTGGCGCGGCGTGTTGGCCAGGTGTTCCTCGGCGCGAATGACGTGCGAGATGCGCATCGCGGCGTCGTCCACGGCGCACGCGAAGTTGTAGGTCGGCAGTCCCGACGAGCGCAGGATCACGAAATCACCCACCACTCCCGCGGGGAACGTCACCTCGCCGCGGACGTGATCGCGCAGCGTCCAGTCGCGCGCCGGTGCCGCGAAGCGCAGGCTCGACGGCTCGCCGCCGCAGGCGCGGGCTTCGGCGTCCGCGGGTGCGAGCGCGCGGCAACGGCCGTCGTAGTGCGGCGGCCGGCCCGCGGCGAGCGCGGCCTGGCGCCGCTGGTCGAGCTCGTCGTCGGTGCAGAAGCAGCGGAAGGCGCGACCCGCCGCGAGCAGTTCATCTGCGCGTTCGCGGTAGAGCGGCAGCCGCTCGCTCTGGCGATAGGGTCCGTGCGGGCCGCCGACGTCCGGTCCCTCGTCCCACGACAGGCCGAGCCAGCGCAGGTCGTCGAGCACCGCGCGCTCGCTGGCCCCGCTCGAGCGCGCCTCGTCGGTGTCCTCGACCCGCAGCACGAAGGCACCCGCGTGACGGCGCGCGAAGAGCCAGTTGAAGTACGCGGTGCGCGCGCCCCCCACGTGCAGCCAGCCGGTCGGGCTGGGGGCGAAGCGGACGCGGACGCCGGGTTGGGTCTGGGGCACGACGGGGGCTCCTCGGGTGGACGGCCAGGGGCCGGGCCTGCGGACCGACGGCGCGGCATCATCGCAGGAACCCCGCCAGCGGTCCAAACGGCGACGCACCGGCGCGGTGAGCGCCGGGGCGTCGGACTGCGGCGGATGCGCGGTCGCGGACTCGGCCGCGCTCAGAACGCCACGTTGAGCTGCATGAATCCCCAGCTCACGTCGCCGCCGCCTCCGGTATTGCGTACGAACTCGCCCCGCCAGAATCGCGACACGCCGACGAACACGGACACCTTGCCCCGCGTGTCCCAGCGCGCGGTGGCGTCGAACTCGCGCCCGAGCGCCGTGCCGGCGGTCCCCGCCTTGCTTTGCCTGAGCGTCGCGCCGCTGTCGTCCACCCACGCGTCGCGCGGGCGCGACAGCGAGAACACGTGGTACTCCGACTGCACCGTCCAGCCTTTCGCGGGCTGTGCGGTCACACCGCCGCACCAATCGCCCACGTTCGATTCCCCGACGATGTCGAGCGTGCCCTGGAAACCGTGACCGCCCCAGCAGACGGGGTCGAACCGCTGGAAGTTGCCGTCGCTCGGGTTCGCATCGCCCGAGGACTGCCCGTGCTCCGCGTAGATGCGCGTCTTCCACGCGCTCTTCAGGTCCGCGGTGATGCGCCCCACGCCGAACCATGCGCTCACCGGATCGCACGCACGCCGGCCGCGCTGCACGGCACCCTCGAGGCGCAGCTCGAACGCTCCGCGCAGGGCGCGCGTGCGAAGCCCGCTGGTCGCGTCGTGGATGCCGCCCTTTCTGCCCAGCTCACTCGTCCAACCGGCGTCGCCGTAGTCACGACGGAACTGGTAGACCTCCGCCTCGAACCCGTTGCAACCGCGCCAGAGCGCATTCAGCCCGGAGAGCAGCCGGTCCTGGCCGGCGGTCCGCCCCTCGTTGAGCAAGGCGACGAAGCCGTCCACCTGGGCGTGTCCTGGCGCCCAGCGCAGCCGGGCGCCATCGTAGCCACGGCCGGCGTTACCCCAGTCCGCGCCGGAGAGCACGCGCCCCTCGCCGTAGGTGAGCACCTGGCGCCCGACCCGCAGGAACACCGGCCGCGTGCCGAGCGAGTCCAGGTCGAGCCAGGCGTTGAAGAGGTCCACGTTGGCCAGCGTTCCCGAGGGCGAGCCCTCGGCGCCCATCGTGCGCGCATCCTGCAGGCTGACGTAACCGCGCACGCCCGGCGCGATCTTCAGCGTGGCGCCCACGCGCGTGCGCATGAGGGCGACGTCCCCGCGATCGGCGAGCGATTGCGTGGCCGGCCGCCCGAACGTGCCCGGCAGGCGGTAGTCGAGCTGTACCCGCGACTCGTAGCGGTAGCGCAGCTGCCCTTCCCACGCGATCGGCGCGACCGCCGCCGCGGATGCCGCCGCGGATGCCGCCGCGGGCGTCGTCAGCGAGGCCGTTTCGAACCCGGGCGCAACCTGGCCGGGCGCGAGCGGCACCAGCACCACGCTGGCGCCGAGTTGCTCGAGCGTGCGCTGCAGCGTGCCGACCAGCGCCGCGTCGCTCCCGGTCGTGACCAGCGCAATGCGCGGGCGATCGGCGATCGCGGCCGCCGGGAACACCGAGCGGATCGCGGGACCCGCCGCGATCGCCGCGGGCTGCGTCGCCGGCGACAGCGTCGGCGTCGTCACCACGGCCCGGTCCGGCGCGGATGTCGCCGGCGGCGCGGACGCGGGCCCCGCGGGCGCCGGCGTTTCGGCCGCGTTCGGGGCCGACGCTACCGTCGTCACCAGCAGGGCCGTCAGCGCGACGATCCTTTGCCATTTCCGTTCACACATTCTGTACCCCCTTCGCGGCGTGCAGCTGCCTCGACGAAAGCGCCGCGACCGGCGGCGACGAGCGCCCCCAGTCCTCGCAGCGAACCTGCAATGCACACGCGCTTCGCGACGATCCCGCGATGCGGACCCGGCCCGGCCCGCGGAGCGCGCCGCGAGGCGCGCTCCGGGTCCCGGCCGCTCTCAGAACTCCTCGAAGCCGTCCGTGCCCGTCGCCGCGCGAACCGCCACCGGCGCGCCAGCCCTGCGCATCGGCAGCACCTTCGCCCGCGGCTTCGTCCTCGTCGTGGTCTGTTCCGCCAGCTCGTGCCCGCCGCTGATCGTGAACTGCCGGACCAGCGTCATCATCGTCTGCGCCTGGCCCGACAGACCGTCCGCGGTTCCCGCCAGCTCCTCGGTCTGCGACGCGTTCGACTGTGTCACCGCGTCCATCTGCGTCACCGCCGTGTTCACCTGCTCGATCCCCGTCGACTGCTCCCGGCTCGACGCCGCGATCTCCCCGACGATGTCCGTCACCCGCTTCACCGACGTGACGATCTCCTCCAGCTGCACCCCCGACTGGTTCACCAGCTTGCTGCCCGACTCCACCTTGTCCACGGATTCGTTGATCAGTCCCTTGATCTCCTTCGCCGCCGTCGCCGAGCGCTGCGCCAGGTTCCGCACCTCGCCTGCCACCACCGCGAAGCCGCGCCCCTGCTCGCCCGCACGCGCCGCTTCCACGGCCG
>CAIXRL010000274.1 GCA_903921835.1 Candidatus Eiseniibacteriota bacterium
ACACCACCATGCGGTCGCGCACCGGATCGTAGATTGCGCTTTGGCATGCACGCGCGCTCGGCGGCGTGCCCGAGGGAGCCAGTTGCGTCCAGGCCGGCGTGCCTGCCAGCGACAGCGCCCAGACGTCGTTGAGGTAGACCGAGCCCGGGTAGCCCCCGAACACCACCATACGGTCGCGCACCGGATCGTAGATCGCGGTGTGGCCGTACCGCGAGGGACTCGCCCAGTGACTCCATGCACCGTCTACGGTGCACGGCGCAAGCACGGGCGGCGCTGCGCCGGGGTCAGCGGCTGAAGAATCCATCGCGGCGGTCGTGCCCGTGCGAGCCAGGCGCAGCATGAGGTCCCGCTGCCACGGAGCGACACGCGAGTCGCTCGCGGCCTGCGCCAGTCGCGCGCGCGTCCCCGGCGTCAACTCCGTCGGGCCGGGAGCCGGCACCTGACTGCGGGCTGCATTCGGTGCGGCAAGCAGGAGCGCCAGGAGCGGGAGCACCCCGGCAAGGGAGCGGAGCAAGCGTTGCGGCTTCATGGGCGGCCTCTGGAGGTTCACGGTTTGAGCAAAGGGGGCAGGCGCGCGCGGAATCGGACTGTGCGCGGCCGTGCGCCCGTAGCCCCACAAGTCTACTCCCCTCGCCGAAGGTCCGCCGAACAGCCACACTCAAGAGCAACACATCCGCACCCGCGCCCGCGCCCTGCTCAACTGCGCCCGCGAACGCCACCGCCCCGACGCGAGCGAGCCGCGCCGGGGCAGTCGTGAGCCGGAACGTGTGAGCGCAGTTCAGCCGGTCACTTCAGGACCGCCACCCGCGTCGCCCGCACGCTGCCGCCCTGCGTCAGCCGCACCAGGTAGAGCCCCGGGGCGAGTCGCGCGCCCTCACCCAGGTCGAGCGCGTGTCGTCCCGCGCCGAACGAGCCCACTTCGCGCGCGGCGATGCGCCGCCCCGACACGTCGAGCAGTTCGAGCGACGCAGCCGCCGCGCCCGGCAGCGTGAAGCGCACCGTCAGCGCGCTGCCGCGCGATGGATTCGGGTGCACGGGGTCGAGCGCGAGCGCGAGGGACGGCTCTCCCTGGCTCGCGGTCAGGTCGACCCACGTTTCGCCGAAGAGACCCTCGACGCCCGCATCGACGATCCCCAGCCGGTAGCCCACGCGGGTGGTCATCCCGCCGACGGGGTCCGTGTAGCGCAGGTAGCCGGTGCCGTCCGCTGTGGTCTCTCCGATCCGCGTCCACTCGCCGCCACCCGTGGACCGGTAGACGGTTGCCACGGCGCACCCGCCCCCACCCGCGTACCATGTGAGCGTGACGGCGTCCGCACCCACCTCGGCTTCGACGAACGAAAGCCTGACGGGCGTGGAGCCGTTGGCCCAGATCCGCTGCGCGTAGACGTCGGCGCCTTGACCGTTGCGGTGGTCCTCCCAGGCGACGACGGCGCCGCCGGCTCCGTCGGAAGCGATGGTGGGGTATTGCTGGGAACTCGCGAGCGCGCAGACGGCCACCCCGCCTGCCGTCCACTGGATCTCGCCGTTGGCAGAAACGCGCTGGGCGTAGATGTCGCCTGCGTTGTTGCGGTAATCCTCCCACGTGACGGTGGCCCCGCCCGCGCCGTCCGCGGCGATCTTGGGCCGGTATTGATCACCGGCCAGCATGCACAGGGCCACGCCGTCGGTCGTCCACAATGCTCCGCCGGCGGCCGAGACGCGCTGGGCGTAGATGTCCACGGAGGTGCCGGAGCGCTCGTCCTGCCACGTGACGATGGCCCCGCCCGTGCCGTCCGAGGCGATGCTGTGGACCGCCTGGTTGCGGGCGGCAATGGACAGGGCCACGCCGTTGGAGTCCCACGAGACATTGCCGGCGGCCGAAATGCGCTGGGCGTAGATGTCGGTGCTGGTCCCGCTTCGCCAGTCGTACCAGGCGACGATGGCATCGCCGGTCGCGTTCGACGCGATCACGGGGTCGACCTGGAGTCCTTCGGCGTCGCAGACTTTCACGCCATTCCCGGTCCAGAAGGGAGTCCCGCCGCTCGTGACGCGCTGCGCGTAAATGTCCGCCAGGGTGGAGCCGTTGCGCCTGTCCACCCACGCGACGACGGCTCCGCCCGCACGGTCCGACTCGATCGCGGGGGACGCCTGGGAGAACGGATCGATGCAGAGAGCCACGCCGTCGGCGGCCCACCGGACCTCGCCGGTGGCCGAGATTGCCTGGGCGTAAATGTCGGCATTGCCGCCGCGGTCGTCCTCCCATGCCACGATGGCCCCATGCGCTCCGTCGGAGACGATCCGCGGGGAACCCTGGTAGTCGCCGGCGGTGCACAGGGCGACGCCGTCTGCAGTCCACAGGGGAGTGCCGGTCGCCGAAATGCGCTGCGCGTAGATGTCGTAGGTGCCGCCGCCGCGGTTGTCCCGCCAGGCGACGATGGCCCCGCCCGCGCCGTCCGAGACGATGCTGGGGCTGTCCTGGACGTTGGTGGCGGTGCACACGGCGACGCCATCTGCCGTCCACAGGAGCGCGCCGGTCGCCGAAATGCGCTGCGCGTAGATGTCGGTGGCGTATCCGCCCCGGGAGTCCTCCCAGGTGGCGATGATCCCGCCCACGCCATCCGGGATGACGGTGGGGTTGCTCTGGTTGCCGGTGGCGGTACACAGCGGCACGTTCACGTTGGGCTCGGCCGGCCAATCCGCGGCGGCGTTGCGGGGGGAGACGAGCGCGAGCGCGAGGATCGCGGCGCAGCCGATACGGAACACTTCGGGTCTGTGCATTTCAGGCTCCGTGGAAGAGTGTCGACGCCCGTCGCGATGGACGTTCCGGATCCAGTGTCCTGGACCTGGCCTGCGCAACCGGACTCGCGCCACTTGCTAGCCCGCATCATTCATGAGCCCGCGGCCTGCGAGCGCGATCTGCGCGTCATCCGCTGCGAAGCTCGACCGGCCGCTGTCCTCATCGTGTTGACAACACGGTTCCGG
>CAIXRL010000275.1 GCA_903921835.1 Candidatus Eiseniibacteriota bacterium
CGCCCGTGGCCGAGGGCGTCACCCGGCCGCGACGCGGGTGCTCCACATGCGCTGGACGCTGCCCGGCGCCATCTCCCGACACGCCGTTGCAATGGTTTAGGTGCGAAATCGCATGCGGTGCCGCATGCTGGCATGACGCTGTCTCGACAAGTGACTCGAAGGTTGGCTCGGCTGGGGCCGCCGCGAGTGGGCACGACCGCACCGCCAGCATCCGGCTGATCTCGTCCCTGCTCAGGAACGCGGCCGCCGCCAGCAGCGAAGCCGCCGTCTCCGGCTCGAGGTGCGGAGCCAGCACCGCCGCCGTGGTCACACTCAGCCGGCCATCCGCGAGGAACTCGAACACTTCGGGGAAGTGCAGGGCCACGCGCGCGACTTGAGTGCGCCGTAGCGCCCTGTCCTCGGACATGTGCAGCCGTCCCATGCAGTAGTTGCGCATGCAGGAGTAGCCGGCGGCGAGGTAGTCCTTCCGGTGGTCGAGCACCGCAATCAGGGCGATGCCCTCGGCGATGCGGGACTTCTCCTCGAGGTCGATCGCGTCGAGGTTGCGCATGGCGACTTCGGGCGGGAGGTGCATCCGCGAGTAACGGCGCATGGGTGCTGCTCCGCGGGGGCGGCTTCGCGCGGGGAGGCACTCGCCTTGTATCACGCGTGTTCGCGGCGCTCGTGCGTGCGCTCCCGCTGAGCGAATCGCGCCGCCTCGGCAACGCGGGCGAAATCGCGTCGAACGCGGCCGCACGGGCGACTGGCGCGCGCTTGAGCGCAGGCGCATGGGCGACTCGCGGGCGCGGGCAGTGGCGCTGCGCAAGCCTGTCAAGCGAAACCTTCGGTCCGCCCGGTTGCGTCTTCACGATTCAGGCGCTGATGCCGAATCGTGGAAAGTCATTTAGAACGCCAGGCCCACGCTGGCCACCGCTCCGCCCGCGCGGGGCAGCACGACGATCGCCAGTCCGCGCGGCCACGCTCGCTGGGCGAGGCGGTCGGCGCGCCAGGCGCACCCGCCGCCGAGCACCGCGCCCGCGACCACGTCGCTCGGCCAGTGCTCGCGGTCGCGCAGGCGCGACCAGGCGGTGAGCGCCGCGGCAGGATAGACGATCGCGCGCAGCCACGGCGCGCGCGCCTCGGCGTCCAGCGAGGCGGCGAGCGCGAACGCGATCGTCGCGTGCCCCGAGGGAAACGCGTCGTGTCCCGAGAACGGCTCGAACCGCGAGGGCGACGAGGTCTCGCCCGGGCGCTCGCGCCCCACCGCCTCCTTGAGCGCGAGCGACGCGGCGCCTGCGACGACGCACGCGAACGCGATCCGTTCGCTGGCCGCGGCGACAGCTCCGCGGTGCGCGAGCCGGGCGATGCCGTCGGTCGCCAGCAGAGCGGCGCCCATGGGGACCGGCTCGCCCAGCTGCCGCGCGTCCGCGGCCAGGTCGCGGGCGGCTCGCGAGCGGTTCGAGGCCGCCTGCGCGAGCCACCGGGCATCCTGCGAGGCCGCACCGGCGACCGCACCGGCGGCCAAAAGAGCGAACACCGCGTCGCGCCGACC
>CAIXRL010000276.1 GCA_903921835.1 Candidatus Eiseniibacteriota bacterium
ATCCTGCAGCTGCTGGACCGGCTCAACACGGAGTTCAAGAAGACCATCATCATGGTGACGCACGACCCCCACGCCGCCGAGCGGGCGCACCGGCTGGTGCACCTCGACAAGGGCGTGCTGTCCGCCTGACCGGCCGGAGGCCACCGACATGCTCCACCTGGTGCTGGTCAACCTGTTCCGCAACCGCATGCGCACGTTCCTGACGCTGGCGAGCGTGTTCGTGGCGCTGTTCCTGTTCAGCTCGCTCGGCGCCATCCTCGACACGTTCCAGGCCGCCGCCGACTCCGGCAGCCGCGACCGCCTCGCGGTGCGGCACGCCATCTCGATCACCAACTTCCTGCCCGGCAGCTACAAGGCCCGGATCCTGGGCGTGCCGGGCGTGAAGCGCGTGTGCACGCAGACCTGGTTCGGAGGCATCGACCCGCAGGCGCCCAAGACGATGAAGCAGCGCTTCGCCGTGGACGACGACTTCTGGCCCATGTACCGGAAGGACTTCGGCATCGTGCAGTGGTCCGAGCCCCAAGCGGCGGGATCGGTGCCCGCGGGCGTGGACGCGCACCTGGCCGCGTACTGGACCGAGCGCACGGCGTGCGTCGTCGGCGCCGACCTGTTCAAGGAGCGCGGCTGGCACGTGGGCCAGACCATCCACCTCGAGGGCACGCTGTTCCGCGGCACGTGGGACTTCACGATCCGCGGCGTGTACCACAAGGCCCCCGACGGAACGTGGCCGGACGATCTCATCCTGTTCCACAACGAGTACCTCAAGGAGCGCGCGCTCGGCGGGCAGGACCTGGTCGGCGTGTTCAAGGCCGACATCCCCGACCCCTCGCAGTCGGCGCGCATCGCGCGCGACGTGGACGCGCTGTTCGAGAACTCGGACAACCCCACCAAGACCGAGAGCGAGCAGGCGTTCGGAGCCAGTTTCATCAGCATGTTCGGCAATGTCGGCTTCGCACTGCGCATGATCGGCTTCGCGGTCGTGTTCACCATCCTGGTGATCTCGGCGAACACCATGGTCATGGCGGTGCGCGAGCGCACGAGCGAGATCGGGGTGCTCAAGACGCTGGGCTTCAGCGACGGCGCCATTTTCGGGATGGTCGTCGCGGAAGCGGCGATCATCACCACCGGCGGCGGGGTGGCCGCCGCCCTGCTCGCGAAGTTCGGGCTCGACCGCGCGCCCTTTCCCATCTTCAACACGCTCACGATCACGTGGGCCACGGTGTTCACCGCCATCGCGATCGCCGTCGGGCTGGGCGTGGTGAGCGGCTTCATCCCTGCCTGGCAGGCCTCCCGCCTGCGCATCGTGGACGCGCTGCGGCGCGTGGACTGAAGGAGACGGCCATGGCGATTCCCTTCGTCTACAACGTCCGCAACGTGATGCAACGCCCGGTCGCGACGCTCACCACCGCGATCGGCATCGGACTCACCGTCGCCGTGCTGCTGGCCGCGCTCGCGCTGGCCGGCGGCTTCCGCTCCGCGGTCACGGCGGCCGGGGATCCGGGCAAGATCGTCGTGCTGGCCAACGGCGCCGATTCCGAGGTGATGAGCTGGTTCGGCCAGGACATTGCAGCGATCCTGCGCGCCAACCCGAACATCGCCGTGGGCGCCGACGGCCGCGCCGAGGCGACGTTCGACATGGTGGCCACGACCAATCTCAAGCGCGTCGGCCAGCCGGGAGTGTCGAATCTCCGCGTGCGCGGCGTGGACCTGGCAACGGTCGCCGTACGCGCCCGGCCGGTCGTCGTGGCGGGCCGGCTGTTCACCCCGGGCAGTGACGAGATCATCGTGGGCAGGAGCATCTCATCACGCTTCGAGCACTGCCGGGCGGGTGACGTGCTGCACATCCAGAAGCGCGACCTGAAGGTGGTCGGGCTGTTCTCCACCGGCGGCTCGGCGTACGAGTCCGAGATCTGGGGTGACGCGCTCACGTTGATGCCGCTCTTCCACCGCGAGGGCGTCTACGCGGTCGGCCTGCTGAAGATGAAGGACCCCTCCCGTTTCGCCGCGCTCAAGCGGGAACTCGAGCACGACCCGCGCCTGAACCTCTCGGTGCAGCGCGAGGACGTCTTCTACTCCGAGCAGTCCAAGGACCTCACGAAGGCTCTGACCGTGCTCGGGTGGTTCATCACGCTGGTCATGGCCGTCGGCGCGCTGTTCGGCGCGGCGAACACCATGTTCGCGGCAGTGAGCGGCCGCACGCGGGAGATCGCGACGCTGCTCGTGCTGGGGTTCATCCCGTTCGCGATCATGGTGTCGTTCGTGGTCGAGTCGGTGCTCACCGCGCTGGTGGGCGGGCTGCTCGGCTGCCTGCTGGCGCTCCCCATCAACGGCATCACCACCAGCACGACGAACTTCCAGTCGTTCAGCGAGGTGGCGTTCCAGTTCCGGGTCACGCCGCAGCTCATGCTGGTCGCGCTGGGCTTCTCGGCCGTGCTCGGCGCGTTCGGGGGGTTCTTCCCCGCGCTCAAGGCCGCGCGCCAGCCCATCGCGAGCACCCTGCGCGGCGGCTGATCCGCCGGGCCGAAAAAGTCCCGTCTCCCTTTAAAAAATGGGGACTCAGGGGTAGTTATGAGCTTAAATCCCTCGTGATTTCCGTTTAAGAAAGGGGAAAATTGGGTAAGAAAAACACTTTTTCGGCACTC
>CAIXRL010000277.1 GCA_903921835.1 Candidatus Eiseniibacteriota bacterium
AGCACAACCAGACGATCGCCGCGGGAGCACCTGGCAAGGCGATCGGTGAAACCAGCATCGCCGTGCTCGAGAAGGCGGCAGAGGTCGGCGCCCACGGCTTCTCCGGCGGCATCATGGACCCGCGCGCGATGCGCGAACTGATGCCGGACTTCATCGAGCGCGGCTGCCCGCTGGCCGCCGCGGTCACGGGTGACGACGTGTATATCCTCACCGAGACGGATCAGTTCCGCCTGCCTTTCCTGCCGCCCTCGCTGCACAACGACGGCAACCACGTGGTCAGCCTCGGCGACCTGACGCGCTGGCTGGCGGGCATCGCCGAGGAGAAGGGCGTGCTCATCGCCACCGGGACGCCGGCGCACTCGCCGCTCGTCGAGGGCGGCCGCGTGCTCGGCGTGCGCACCGGCGACAAGGGTGTCGCGAAGGACGGCTCACACAAGCCCACGTACCAGCCCGGCGCCGACTGCGTCGCGAAGGCCACGGTGCTGTGCGAGGGGCCGCGGGGCAGTGTGGCCAAGCAGCTCGACGCGATGCTCGGGCTCTCGGTCGGCAGGGACCCACAGGTCTACGCCACGGGCGTGAAGGAGCTGTGGGAGGTGCCCGCGGGACGCGCGCAGAAGGGCCGCGTCATCCACACGATGAACTGGCCGCTGCCCGCGGACGCGTTCGGCGGCGGCTTCCTCTACGGCATGAGCGACTCGCTGTGGGCGGTCGGCTTCTGCACGGGCCTGGATGCCGCCGACCCCACGAGCGATCCGCACGCGAACCTGCAGCGCTTCAAGACGCACCCGCTGGTGAGCCCGCTGCTCGCGGGCGGCAAGCCCATCGCCTACGGCGCCAAGGCGATTCCCGAGGGCGGCTGGTACGCCATGCCGAAGCTCTCCGCCGACGGCGTGCTGATCGCGGGCGACGCGGGAGGCTTCCTGAACGGCGGCCGGCTCAAGGGCATCCACCTCGCGATCAAGTCGGGCATGCTGGCGGCGGAGACGCTGTTCGAGTGCCTGCTCGCGGGCGATTTCTCGAGGGAGCGGCTCGCGGGCTACGAGACGCGCGTCGCGTCGTCGTGGGCAGCGGACGAACTGCGCTCGATGCGCAACTTCCACCAGGCGTTCGACGGCGGGCTCTGGCAGGCGCTGCCCCGCACGGGCTTCCAGATGCTCTTCGGCGGCCGCGACCCGTTCGGCGACCGGCTGAAGGGCCACGCCGGCCACGAGCGCATGCGCCCGCTGCGCGCCGTGCAGCCCGCGGGCGCGCCGGCGTTGCCGAAGGCGGACGGCGTGCTCACGTTCGACAAGCTCGCGGACGTCTATCTCTCGGGCACGCTGCACGACGAGGACCAGCCGGTGCACCTCGTCGTCGCGGACACCAGCGTGTGCGCGACGAAGTGCCGCGCGGAGTTCGGTAATCCCTGCCAGCACTTCTGCCCCGCCAGCGTCTACGAGATGGTGCCCGACGAGTCGAAGCCGGGTGCGCTGCAGCTGCGCATCAACGCTTCGAACTGCGTGCACTGCAAGACCTGCGACATCGCCGATCCGTACCAGATCATCACCTGGACCACGCCCGAAGGCGGTGGCGGTCCGAACTACAAACGGCTCTGAGCGCGGACGGAATCGCTCCCGTCCGGCCCGTGAGGTTGCCCGTGCATCGTCGAATCGCAATCTGGACCGCAGCGTTGTTCCTGGCCGCTCTCGCCGGTTCGTGCGCCGTCACCGACGGCCAGGACGGCTACGGTCGGTCGGCCTACTCGCCGCCGCCACAGGATCCGGCCCGCATCGGCCTGCAGCCGATCTACCGCCCGTTCTTCGACGCGCTGAAGGACGAGGGCGACTGGACGCTGATCGAACCCTACGGCTGGTGCTTCCGGCCGCGCGTGAACTTCGTCGCGTGGCGACCCTACGGGGACGGCTGGTGGGAGCCGTCGGATTCCTGGGGCTGGATCTGGAACACCCATGAGCCGTTCGGGTGGATCACGTACCACTACGGCGGCTGGTTCTACGATTCCTACCAGGGCTGGGTGTGGCAGCCGGGCTCGGTGTGGGGTCCCGCGTGGGTCGCGTGGGTCGAGGTCGGCGACTACGTGGGCTGGGCACCGCTGGGCCCGAGCCAGTGGGACGGCTTCAGCCAGGTCCCGGGCGGGATGTTCACGTTTGCGGACGCACGCCAGCTCGCCTCGCGCGACATGGGCCAGCAGGCGCTGTACCTGACGCGCCTTCCGGAAACGAGCGCGCCGACGCGCGAGATCGCGAACGTCGGGCACGCCGATGGCATCGCGTTCAACCGCGGCCCGGATTTCACGCGCCTCCTGCAGCTGGGCGCAGCGGTTCCCGAGCACGTCGACGGCAACGCGCTGCCGCGCGTGCGCCTGGGCGCCGCGTCCGTCCAACCGAACGAGGAGGACCTGCGCGCGTCCACGGCCCGCGTGACCACCGAAGCGGTGCGCGAGTGGCGCGCGCTGCGCGAGCACGGCATCGCGCCGCCGGCGTCGGCGGCCGCGGGCGTGCGCACGCCGGTGATGACGCCGGTCGCGCCCGCGAAACCCGGGGCGCCCTCCGCGCCGACGCGCGGGACCGGCAAACCCGGCAAGCACGACCGCGCCTCGAAGGGCAAGCAGCCCGGGCCGGCGCACGAACCGGCGCGTCGGGACAGCGCCGCGGCGGACGAGCGGCCCTCGCGTCCCGCCGACCGGAACTCGATGCGCGGCCGTTGAACGCCCGTCCATGACGCCCACGACGAGGCTCAAGGCGCGGGCGCTTGCGCTGGGCTTCGACGCGGTGGGAGTGGCCCGCGTGGCGCCGCTCGGCGCGCGCGCGCGCTACGAAGCGTGGCTCGCGGCGGGACGGCACGGCGACATGCGCTGGCTCGCGAACGCGAAGCATCGCGAGCGGCGGGCCGAGCCGGCGCGGCTCGTCGCCGGCATCCGCTCCGTGCTCTGCGTCGCGCTCTGCCATCCGCCCGCGGTGGACGCCGCGCGCGACGCGCGCCTGGGACGCATCGCCCGCTACGCCGCCGGCGAGGACTACCACCGCGTCATGAAGCACAAGCTGGGCGCGCTCGAGCGCTGGATCCGCACGGAGCTCTTCCCCGGCTCGGGCTCGCTCTGGTACTCGGACACGGGCGCAATACTCGAACGCGGCTGGGCCGAACAGGCGGGCCTCGGCTGGACAGGCAAGCACTCGGGCCTGATCTCGCAGGCCCTGGGCTCGTGGTTCGTGCTCGGCGAGGTGCTCATGGACCGCGACCTCGATGCCGACGCGGCGCCCGGGCACGAGCGCTGCGGCACGTGCGTCCGCTGCATCGCCGCCTGCCCCACGCAGGCCATCGTCGCGCCCTGCCAGGTGGACGCGCGCCGCTGCATCTCGTACCTCACGATCGAACTGGCCGGCGCCATTCCGCGCGATCTGCGTCCACTGGTGGGCGACTGGATCTTCGGCTGCGACCTGTGCCAGGAGGCGTGCCCGTGGAACCGCTTCGCGCCCGCGGCCCGCGAGGCGCGCCTGCACGCGCGCGAGCTCGACGGCTGGACGCTCGCGGGCTTCCTCGCGCTGGACGAG
>CAIXRL010000278.1 GCA_903921835.1 Candidatus Eiseniibacteriota bacterium
AGGACGGTGAGTCCTTCGAGAGCGCCCTGCGTCGATTCAAGAAGAAGTGTGAGAAGGCTGGAGTCCTGTCCGATCTTCGTCGTCATCAGCACTTCGAGAAGCCCAGCGAGCGGCGCAAGCGCAAGATGAACGCCGCCAAGCGCAAGAACATGGCGCGCAGGGCCACGGAGAACTAATCCAGCTGAACCTCCTGCACGGCGTCACATGGATGGACGGGCTCGTGCTCGTCTTCCTGCTCTCATTCACGATTCGCGGAATCCTGCGCGGCACCGTCGCGCAGGGTTTCGCGTTCTTTGGGCTGATCGCCGGCATCTGGGCCGGTGCGTGGCTGTCGCACTGGATCGCGCTGCACTGGCACGACGCGCGGCCCGCTTTCTTCTTCACGCTCCTGCGCTGGGTGGTCGCCGGTCTCGGCGGTCTCGCCATCACGACACTGTTCGGATGGTGGGGCGAGACGGTGGCCAGGGCGGTGCACAAGGGGCCGCTCGGCTGGCTCGACCGCCTCATCGGCGGCGTGGTCGGCCTGGCCTTCGGAGCAGCGGTCGGCGCGGTCCTCGTGCTGCTCGCGTTGCAGGCGCCGGGAATGGGCTTCGCCCGCCATTCGGCGGAACAGGGCATCACCGCGCCTCCCCTGGTGCGCGCGGGCACTGCGGTCACCGGCTGGCGCGGGGTCTCCGTCCCGGGAGCGGGCTGGCTGCACGTGCAGTTCATTTCGGCGGAACGTCATTTCTCCCGCTGACGCGGTTCCTTCGGGCGACTGCGTCATCCGGGAGTTCGGTGGAGGCCCCCATTGCGGGGGCCGCTGAGGTCGTCGGCGTCGCGGTGCGAACTGCGTCGTTCGCGATCATCGGGTGATCGCGTGGATCGGCATTCGTTGAACCTGCTGGAATTCGACCGCGTCTGCGGCAGCATTGCCGAGCGCGCGGCCAGCGATCGCGCGCGTGATGCGTTGCGCGCGTGGCGCCCCATGTCCGACGCGGCGCTCCGCGGCCGTGAACTGGAGCGCCTCGCCGATGCCCTGCGCCGGCAGCGCGAACCGGGGTCCTGGTGCGCCGTCGGCCCGGGATCGCTTGCGCCTCCGCTCGATCCCGGTTCACGCGACGGCATCGATGCCGCCGCGCTCGTGCAGGTCCGTGACTGGCTCGAGGCCGCGCGCGACACGCGCGCCGCGTGGAGCGACGCCGGGTGCCGCGAGCGGTTTCCCTCGCTCGTGGTGCTTGCCGACGAACTGCCCGACCTCGAGCCGCTCCGTGAACGCCTCGCCGGCGCGCTCGACGGGGACGGCCGCGTTCGCGACGACGCCTCGCCCGCGCTCGCCCGCGCCCGGCGCGGCGTGCTCGAGGGCGAGCGCCGGCTGCACCAGCAACTGGAGCGCTGGTCCCAGGAGTTCGGCGACGGCAGCTACGTGACGCGCGCCGGCGACCGTTTCGTCGCCTGCGTGCCGGCGGCGGGCTTCTCGCGGCGCCGCGGCATCGTGCACGACACCTCCAACAGCGGGCAGTCGCTGTTCGTGGAGCCGCTGGAGGCGTGCGAGGGCAACAACCACATGCTCGAGCTGCGCGCGCTCGCGGCCGAGGAGGAGCGGCGCATCCTGCGCGAGCTCGCCGAGGGCGTCGAGGACTCCCGCGAGGCGCTGCTCGCCACCGAGGACGTCCTGGCGCGGCTGGACGCGCTGCGTGCCCGTGCGCGCTGGGCCGGCGACGTGGGCGCGATCGCGATCGAGCCGGCGGCCGGCCCGCTGCGGCTCGTCGGCGCACGCCATCCGCTGCTCGCGCTCTCGGAGCGCAGGGACGGCGTGGTGCCGCTCGACCTCGAGCTGCGCGAGGACGGCCGCGTGCTGCTGGTGAGCGGTCCCAACATGGGCGGCAAGACGATCGTCCTGAAGACCGTGGGCCTCGCGCTCGCCATGGCGCACGCGGCGCTGCCCGTGGTCGCGGCCGAGGGCACGCGCATGCCGCTCGTGGACACGATCGTCGTGGACCTGGGCGACGAGCAGTCCGTGGACCAGGGCCTCTCGACCTTCGCCGCGCATTTGCTGCGGCTCAAGGCCATGGCCGATGCCGCGGGACCGCGAACCCTGCTGCTCGCCGACGAGCTGGGCGCGGGCACGGACCCCGAGGAGGGCGCGGCGCTGGGCCGCGCGCTGGTCGAGCACTTCGCCGGGCGCGGGGCGTGGGCGGTCCTGACGACGCACCTGGGCAGCCTCAAGCGCGTCGCCGGCGAGGTCGCGGGCGTGGTGAA
>CAIXRL010000279.1 GCA_903921835.1 Candidatus Eiseniibacteriota bacterium
ATCGGCCGGCCGGACCCACCTTCGGTGGGTACCCCGGAACCGTGTTGTGGACACGATGAGGACAGCGGCCGGTCGAGCTTCGCAGCGGATGACGCGCAGACCGCGCTCGCAGGCGGCGGGCTCATGAATACTCCGGGCTAGTCTCGCCGCAGCGGCCGGGGCGCAGGTGAGTTCCGCCCACAGCCGGGGCGAGAGCGCGGGGACGGGACTCTTGGGATGGGAGTGGAGCGACGGGCCCCCGGCGAGCACGGGGCTCGCCGAAGCCGCGGCCGCTCCTCAACCGATGCCCGATGTGCCCGATGTGCTCGACGTCGCCCGAAGTCGCCCGACGCGCCTCAGTCCCCGAGCGCCGCTCCGCCCGTCCGGATCACCTCGCGATAGAACGCACCACTGTCCTTGAGCGTGCGCACCTGCGTGGCGAAGTCCACGTGGTGGAGCCCGAAGCGCTGCGAAAAGCCCGCGTTCCACTCCAGGTTGTCCATCAGCGACCACGCGAAGTAGCCGCGCAGGTCCACGCCCTTCGCGATCGCGTCGCGGCAGCCGCGCAGGTTGGCGCGATAGACCGCGACGCGCAGCGGGTCCTCCACGCGGCCGTTCACGGGCTCGGGGTCCGCGAACGGGCCGCCGTTCTCGGTGACGTAGAGCGGCACGTCGCCATAGCGCTCCTTCACCCACAGCAGCGTGCGCTCGAGCCCCGGCGGGTAGACCTCCCAGCCGTTGATCATCTTCGTGGCGCCCTCGGGGATCACGCGGCGCTCGAACACCGGCGGTCGCACAGGATCGTGCGCGGTCAGGCTGCGCGTGTAGTTGTTGATCCCCAGGAAGTCGATGGGCTGCGAGATGCGCGCGAGGTCCGCCGCGGGCCACTCGCGCCACGCGTCGCCGTAGATCTCGCGCATGCCGTCGGGGTAGCGGCCCTTCAGCAGCGGATCGCAGTACTGCTCGTTGAAGTAGGTGTGCGAGCAGCGCGTCGCCGCCAGGTCCGCGGGAGAGTCCGACGCCGGATCCTTGGGCTCCAGGTTCACCACGATGCCGATCTGGTGCGGCCAGCCGCCCGCGCGGTAGCGCTGCACCGCCGCGGCGTGCGCGAGCAGCAGGTGGTGCGTGGCGACGGGCGCCTCGCGCAGGCTGGCGTGCCCCGGCGCGTGCACGCCGAACAGGTAGCCGCCGTCCACGATCACCCACGGCTCGTTGAGCGTCGCCCACATGGGCACGCGGTCGCCGAGCGTTTCGAACATCACGCCCGCGTAGTCCGCGAACCACTGCGCGACGTCGGGATTGAGCCAGCCGCCGAGCTCGTCGAGCGCGACCGGCATGTCCCAGTGGTAGAGCGTGACGTTGGGCGTGATGCCGCGTGCGAGCAGGCGATCCACGAGCCGGCGATAGAAGTCGAGCCCCGCCTCGTTCACGCGCCCGCGGCCCTCCGGCAGCACGCGCCCCCACGCGATGCTGAAGCGGTAGGCGTTCAGCCCGAGCGTCTTCATCAGCTCGACGTCGCTCTCCCAGCGGCGGTAGTGATCGCACGCCACGTCGCCCGTGTCGCCCGACGCGATGAGTCCCGGCGTGTGCGCGAGGCGATGCCAGATGCTGGGGCCTGCCCCGTCCGCGATGGGAGATCCCTCCACCTGGTACGCGGAGGTCGCAGCGCCCCAGAGGAAGTTCCCGGGAAACGTTTTCATCGCGGGCATGAGCCGGAGCCTCTTCGTGCGTGCGGTGGGCTGTACGGGCGGGAATCGCGAGAGGATAACGAGGCGCGCGTCAAGCGTCCAACGACGGCGCTTTCGACCCGTCGTGGCCTCCACGGGAAACGGTTTCAGGAGCGAGGGGTGAAGTTTATCACGACATTGTAACGTGATGTGTGAAAACGTTTTATGACGTTCTTCTTGCGTCGTGTTGAGCCCTGGTTCGACCTCGAGGTCAAGCTTCGGAAAAACTCCAGCTTTACAAAGATGCAATGTAGATGTAATCGTTTTCATCGTTCGTCGGTGCGGCAGCCTCTTGTGCCCTTGCGCAAGGCGGCCGGAGACGCTCGATCCGACGGACCTTTCCCAACTCCCGGAGTGTGGTCGTGGCCACCATTCGTGACGTCGCGCGTGAAGCTGGAGTCTCCATCGCCACCGTGTCCCGCGTGTTCAACCAGACCGCGCTGGTGACAGACGCGACCGCGCAGCATGTACGCACCGTGGCCTCGCGCCTCGACTACTGGCCCAACAGCGCGGCGCGCAGTCTCATTACGCACCGCACGCACGCGATCGGCGTGCTGCTGCCGGATCTCTACGGCGAGTTCTTCTCGGAGGTGATCCGCGGTATCGACATGGCCGCGCGCCGCGAGAAGTACCAGGTGCTGGTGTCCAGCTCACGTGCGAACGCCGAGACGATCGTCGCCGCGGTGCGCGCGCTGCGCGGACGCATCGACGGCCTCATCGTGATGGCGCCCGACGCCGACGCGACCGCCGCCATCGGCGACTTCGCCGCGCGCTTCCCGGTGCTGCTGCTCAACCCCGGCGCCACCGCAATCGAGGTCGGCGCGCTCTCGATCGCGAACCACGAAGGCGCTTACGCGGCGGTGCGCCACCTCATCGACCTCGGGCACCGTCGCATCGCCATGGTGATGGGGCCGTCGGGCAACCTCGACGCGGGCGAGCGCAACGCGGGGTACCGCCAGGCGCGCGCCGACGCCGGCATCGCGCACCTGCCCGAGCTCGAACTCGCGGGCGACTTCAGCGAGTCCTCCGGCTTCCAGGCCGCGGAGGCCCTCATGCGCATCCGCCCCCGCCCGACCGCCGTGTTCGCGGCGAACGACTACATGGCGATCGGGCTGATCAGCGCGCTGCGCGACGCGGACGTGCGTGTGCCGCAGGATCTCGCGCTCGTGGGTTTCGACGACATCGCCATCGCGCAGTACCTGAGTCCGATGCTCACGACCGTGCGCGTGGATGCCTGCGAACTCGGCGAGCGCGCCATGCAGCGGCTGCTGCCGTTCGCGCGCACGCGGCGCCCGGCCGAGCCGCATCGCGAAACGTTGCCGACCACGCTGATCGTGCGCCACTCGTGCGGCGCGCAGACGCCGGCGAACGGCGCGACCGTCGGCAGCAGGCACCGTCCGCGCGGGACGAGGCACCTGGACGATCGTACGTCCGCGGTGCGGGATGGCGGGGCGCCCGGAGAAGTGTAGGAGCAGGAGGAGTCGAAACCCGTCCGAAGTGAAGCCTGGGAGGACCGAGCCCACGTTGAGACGAGACGAACGGCAGACCAGCACCAGCGGGCCGCGCGGCGGTGACCCCCGAGGGGGGGACCGGCCACGGGCCACAGATCCTTACACATCGCAGGAGGTCCGGATCATGAAGAAGGCAGGTTTCGTGACCGCGCTCGTCGCCGGAGCGGCGCTGCTGTCGGCGCTTCCGAGCTGGGCGCAGTTCCAGCGCTACGACTACACCTACGCGCGCTCCACGAACGGCGCGGCCCTGACGCTCGACGGCAAGCTGGACGAGCCGTAGTGGGCGCAGGCGGAGTCACTCGTCATCAACGGTGGCCAGGTCGGCGCCATCCCCGGGAGCGGCTACTACAACGAGTTCATCGCGCCCGGCGTCACCCCGACGGACCCGAACCGGGCCGTCTTCAAGTTCCTCGTCGTGGGCAACCAGCTCTGGGTGGGTGCGGTCGTCCGGGACAGCTCCATCGGAGGCAACGCGGAGTTCAACCGCTTCGACGGCCTCATCATGAATCTTCGCCAGCACGACAATGCCCTGCGTCCCTCGCCCCCGGGCGAGCACACGATCTCGTGGTGGTGGCCGCTGGGCAGCCTGGGCGATCCCAACCCCGTGGACACGCTCGGCAACGAGATCCACAAGGGCATGGCCATGGTCGGCCGCTGGCGGGACTGGCCCGCGGGCACGCCACCCACGCCGACGCAGACCCAGGCCTGGGACGCGCGTTGGGTGGTCCACGGTACCGTGAACTCGGACACGCTGCCGGACAAGGACTACACCATCGAGATGCGCTTCGACCTGGGCATGAGCGGGTACGACGTCACCCAGCCGAGCGGCGACATCGTCGAGTGGAACGTCCAGATGTACGACTGCGACTGGTTCTGGCCGCTCACCAGCTACTTCCGCTTCACCTCGGTGCGCACCTGGCTGGAAGGGCCCTGGGGCAACCAGTCCTGGTTCAGCGACGTGCACATCCTGGCGCGGCCTGACGTCACGGTGAACTCGGGTGCCGTGCCCGCGTTCGGTCCTGACCTGCGCATTCCGAACGCCGGGGCGTTGCCGGCGCCCACGATCGACGGATTCCTGGACGAACCGGTCTGGGTGCACGCCGACAGCCTGCAGATCAAGTGGGGTGACGACGCGCTGCGCGCCAGCTACAAGAACACCGGCCCGTGGCGCTCCGGCCAGTACCAGCCGGCGGTGAACGGCAACCAGGATCCGCTGACGATCGGGGATCCCGCGGACTGTACGCTGAAGTACTTCTTCCAGGGTTCGAAGCTCTACCTCGGCTTCAACTTCAACGACCAGGTCGTGCAGTCCCACACGCTGATGGACCGCTGGGACGGTGCCATCATCAGCATCAACGACCGGGCCCTGAAGGGCGTCGACCAGAACCTGCTCAGCCACCGGTTGACGTTCTACGTCGGTCCCACGGGCGGGCTGGCGACGGCCGACGGGCTGCAGGCCGCGATCGACACCGGCGCGGTGGTGTGCAACTTGAAGCTCAAGGAAGGAACGACCGTGGACACGCTGGGCCTGGACATCGACAAGGGCTACACGGCGGAATTCGCGATCGACCTGACGAAGTTCGGCTACGCGCCCAATCTCGGCGACCACGTGCTCTACTTCGGCGTCGACGTGATGGACGGCGATTCGTACATCCCGATCACCGACAGCTACGGCACCCGCACCTGGTTCTTCCGCCAGTACGAGAACGAGGACGGACCGTGCGTGGCGTTCATGGACCCGACGAAGGTGATCACCACGGACGTCGGCCCCACGCACGCGCCGCAGAAGCTGGAACTGCTCGGCAACTACCCGAACCCGTTCCGGGGCTCGAGCACGGTCCGCTTCCGGTTGCCGCAGACCTCGCGCGTTGTGATCGACGTGCTCGACCTGCAGGGCCGCGTCGTGGCCACGCGGGCCTACGGAGTGCAGGCGCCGGGCGAGGGACACCTTCCGCTGCCGGCCTTCGCGCGGGCTCCGGGCATGTACCTGTATCGCGTGCACGTGACGGACGCGGTGTCGGGCGCCCTCGTGGGCAGGCTCTCGGGCAAGATGCTGATTCTGGACTAGAGATACGAACGTCGGGGCAGCCGACGGGACGGGCACCTGCCCGTCCCGTCGGTCCGTCCCGGGGACTCATCAGAGGAGAATCAACGGACATGGATCGCCGGAGCATCGAGCGGTGGGCGCGGCGCCTGGCGTGTGCCGTGTTTGCGGCGGCTCTCGCCGCCGGGTTTGCACACGAGGGACGACCGGGAAGCTCTCTGGGAGGATCACCACCACCAGGAAGAAGGACCCGCTCCAGGGCGCGAACGTCATCGTGCTGGGCAGGCCACTGGGCGCCGCGACCGACGCCGACGGGCGCTTCACGATCCTGAACATTCCTCCCGGCAAGATCAGCGTGAAGGTGGGCCTGATCGGCTACCACCCGTTGACGACCGACAACATCGAGATCAATGCCGACCTGACCACGCACCTGGACGTCGAGCTCGTGGAGAGCGCGGTCCAGATGCAGGAAGTCGTGGTGAGCGCGCATCGCGCGGTGGTCGACGTCACCCGCACGAGCAACATCGCCACGGTCTCGCGCGAGCAGTTGCAGGCGCTGCCGGTGCAGGAGCTGCAGGACGTGGTCAACCTCCAGGCCGGCGTCGTGGACGGGCACTTCCGCGGCGGCCGCGACAACGAGGTGCAGTACCAGGTGGACGGCGTGTCCGTGAACAACGCGTTCGACAACAAGGCTTCGCTCCGGCTGGACCGTTCGCTGCTGGAGGAGGTGCAGGTCATCAGCGGCACCTTCGATGCCGAGTACGGCCAGGCCATGAGCGGTGTCGTCAATGCCGTGCTCAAGCGCGGCGGCGAGAAGTTCCACTGGGACGCCGAGGCGTTCTCCGGCGGACCGGTGTACAGCTCCAGCGCGGGACGCGTCGTTCCGAACACGCAGGGCTTCGCGGCCCAGCGGAACTTCCAGCTGACGCTCGATGGCCCCACCTTCGCGAAGGGCACGACCTACCTGCTCAGTGGCCGCGAGTACCACGATGACAACTGGATCCGTGGCGAGCGCGCGTTTGAGCCGTGGGACGAGAGCGTGAGCCCGAGCGGGCAGATCAGCCTCCGCCCGCGCCCCGTCAGCAAGACGGAGGCGCTGGGGTACTCGCATGAGTACTCGGGCGTCGTGAAGCTCACCAATCACTCGATCAAGGGTGTCGAGGTGAGCTACCAGGCGTTGCTCGACGTCGTGGATGGCCGGAACGCCGACTGGGCGTGGCGGGCCGAACCCGGCGGCATGAATCACCAGCACACGGTGTCCGTGGTGGAGGGCGCGGACCTGACTCACACGCTGTCGCCGACCCGCTTCTACACGCTGAGCGCGCGCCAGAACTACAAGCGGTACACCGACCTCGCGTTCGACAACCTGCAGGACCCGCGTTACGACCTGTGGGGAGTGCCGGTGAGCGTCAGCAACGAGCGGGGCGAGAGCTGGATCGTCCAGGGCGTGGACCTGAATCGCTTCTTCCAGCGCACCAACGGGAGCGTGTTCAAGGGTTCGTTCGTCGACCAGGTGGCGAAGGACCACCAGGTCAAGGTGGGAGCGGAGTTCCAGGCGCCGCACATCCAGTTCGGTTCACCGGGCTATGTGCTGTACTACGCCGACTCGCTGACCGGCGCCTCGACCATCCACCGGCGGACGGCGTATGATCCCAAGTACCCGGGCGTGCTGATGTACCACCCGCTCATCGGGGCGGCGTTCGCGCAGGAAGAGCTCGAGTGGAACGACCTCACGCTGCGCGCCGGAGCCCGCTTCGAGTACTTCGACGCGCGCTCCACGTACCCCAGCGACCTGGCAAACCCGGCCAACAGCATCGTCGGCGAGCCGCAGTCGCACCTGGTGAAGGCCAGCCCCAAGACCTCGCTGGCTCCGCGCCTGGGCGTCTCGTACCCGATCTCGAAGACCGCCTCGCTGTTCTTCGCGTACGGGCACTTCTACCAGTTGCCGGGCCTTGGAGACATCTTCACGTTCGCGGACTACAACCGCCTTTCCGACCTGCAGGCTTCGGACGCCGGCGTGCCCGTAATGGGCAACCCGGACATCCGGCCGGAGAAGACCGTGCAGTACCAGTTCGGGTACAAGCAGGCCCTCTCGGATTACTACGGGCTCGACGTGACCATGTTCTACAAGGACATCCGCGACCTGCTCGGCACGGAGATCATCGAGACCTACAACGGCGGACAGTACGCGCGGCTCACCAACGTGGACTTTGGCGCCGTGACGGGCTTCACGCTCACGCTGACGCAGCGCGCCAAGGGCATGCTCAGCTCGAAGCTCGACTACACGTGGCAGTCGGCGCAGGGCAACTCGAGCGATCCGGCCGAGACCGCCAACCGGGCCGCGGCGGGCGAAGACGCCGCCCCGCGTTCAGTGCCGTTCAACTGGGACCAGCGCCACACGCTCAATGTCACCGTGACGCTCGCGAAGCCGGACAAGTTCAACGTCAGCACGATCGTCCACGTGTCCAGCGGACAGCCGTACACGCCGCTGCTCACCGCGGGATTCGGCGGCGGGCTGGAGACCAACTCGGGCCGCAAGCCGAGCGTGCTCATCGTCGACCTGCGCGCCGAGAAGCAGATGCGGTTGTCCGCCTGCGGCGCGACCGGCTTTGTGCGCATCTTCAACCTGTTCGACACGCGGTTCGACAACGGTTTCGTGTTCACTTCGTCGGGCGACCCCTACTACTCGCGGTTCCCGACCGCAGACCGCGGCTCCCTCGGCGACCCCACGAGGTTCTATGGGCCCCGGCGGATCGAACTCGGTCTGACCCTGAATGCGGGGAACTGAGATGCGCACCCTTCCCTGTCACAAGGATCGAGACATGAACTACCGCTTCGCCGCGGTGCTGGCGACGCTGCTGATGCTCGGCGCGGTCTCCGTGGTTGCGCGCGCCGGCGACTCCTCGGTGCCCAAGGACCAGCGCAGCAGCATCTTCTCCGAGCGCATGGGCACGCACGACGCCAACAACATCCGCACCCGGTTCTGGAACTACGGCATGGTCGGCGACTTCCTGGGCTCCAACGAGGACCTGAGCGTGTTCCACTCGGTGGAGGTGCCCAAGGGCACCGGTATGAACTACAGCGACGGTATCACGCCGTTCGTGCTGGAGCGCTACCATCCGCGGCCGATCCTCAACCAGCCGCCCGACCGCTCGCAGTACAACTACATCATGGAGACGGGATACCGGGAGCGGCAGGGTTTCGACGCGCAGGGCCACATGATGCGTTTCGAGCCGAGACCGGGCTGGTTCCAGGCGTCTTCGGACACCAACGTCGCCCGCTCGCCCGCGATGAGCAACGATCCGCGCACGTGGCCGCATCGCTGGCCGGACAAGCTCACGGACCCGGACGATCGGGGCTGGAAGGACAGCTGGGACGGTTACTTCGGCAAACGCGCCGCCGCTGACCAGGAGAGCTTCACGGTCATGGACGACGACTACTACAGCACGCAGCCGATCTTCTCGGACACGGCAGATGCCTCCCGCCGCGGCCTCGGCCTGCGTGTCGAGGTGCGCGGATTCCAGTGGTCGAATCCGCAGGCGGGCAACGTCATCTTCTGGCACTACGACATCAGCAACGAAGGCACCTCGGACTGGCCGGACGCCATCTTCGGCCTGTACATGGACTCCGGGGTCGGCGGCTCGGGTCTTTCCAGCTGCAATGGCAACTTCGAATCCGACGATGACATCGCGTACTTCGACAAGTCGCTGGGCCTCAATCTCGTATACACGTGGGATGCCCATGGCAACGGCGTGGACCTGAACGGGGGCTGCCAGCCCACCGGCTACCTGGGCTACGCTTACCTGGAGACGCCCGGCAATCCGTACGACCACATCGACAACGATCTCGACGGCATCACGGACGAGCGCCGCGACAGCGGACCGGGGACGCGCATCGCGGGGCAGGTCGCGATCCGGGCCTACGTCTACGCCCACTACGACACCCTGAACTTCTTCCGCACGTACGGCCCGCTCGAGCGACGGCCAGCCTACAGGGCCGGTGTCTGGTGGACGGGCGACGAGGACATGGACTGGAATCCGCTGGTCGACGATGTCGGCGCCGACGGTGTGGTGGCCGGCACGATCGGGGCGGACGGCAAGCCCGCGACCGCGGACACCGGCGAGGGGGATGGCATCCCCACTGAAGGTGAGCCCAACTTCGACAAGACGGACCTGCACGAGTCCGACCAGATCGGGCTGACCGGCTTCAAGCTGAACCGGATCAGCAAGAACGGCGTCGATCCTTCAAACTGGGACAAGATCACCTTCTCCAACCTGGATGGTGTGGACTCGCCGCACGTGCTCTACGACTACTTCACCGCCCCCGTGGAGGCGAACCGGTACGACACGCGTGACGCGACCGACTGGAACATCGCCTTCCTCTTCGCGTCCGGGCCGTTCCAGCTGCTCCAGGGCCAGCACGAACGCTTCAGCCTGGCGCTGGCGTTCGGAGCCACGCTGCCGGAACTGCGCGAGGCGGTGCACACGGTGCAGCTCATCTACAACGCCAACTACCAGTTCGCCGTGCCGCCCAAGCGCCCGACCGTTTCCGCCGAAGCGAGCGACCGCAGGGTGACGCTGACATGGGACAACGTGGCGGAGCGTTCGATCGATCCCGTCACCTTCATCCAGGACTTCGAGGGCTACCGGATCTACCGCTCCACGGATCCCGACTTCCTCGACCCGCAGAAGGTCACCAACGGGCTCGGGACGGGACCGCTGGGCAACGGCACGCCCATCGCCCAGTTCGACCTCGTGGACCAGATCCAGAGCTGGTCCCGGCTGAGCGTGTCCGGCGTGAAGTACTGGCTGGGCACCGACACCGGCATCCGCCACACGTGGACGGACACGACCGTCACCAACGGCCAGCAGTACTACTACGCCGTGTGCGCGTACGATTACGGCTTCGACACCGGAACGGACTCCACGTCGTTCTATCCATCCGAAAACTCGATCCCGGTCTCGCGCACGCTGCGGGGCGGGA
Source organism: Candidatus Eiseniibacteriota bacterium (assembly GCA_903921835.1). GTDB lineage: Bacteria > Eisenbacteria > RBG-16-71-46 > RBG-16-71-46 > RBG-16-71-46 > CAIXRL01. The sequence goes on from CAIXRL010000279.1 coordinate 10,245, forward strand.
TCATCCTGCCCTCCAACGTGATCGCCGTGCGACCGGAGCCGAAGGTCCCGGGGTGGATGCCGGCCACGGTCAACAACGTCACGCACGCGACCGGGCGGGGAGCCGGAACGGTCCAGGTTGGCGTCACCAACTCCGCGATCGTGCCGGACGATCATCTCTTCGCGATCGGGTTCATCTCGCCGCCCGACAGCGTGCTGTCGACGAGCTACTACATGCGGGACAGCACGGCCCACGAGCTGGTGTTCAGCGGCGGCACCGACTTCATCGGAGAGGGCGTCGGCCCGACCGGCGACGGTCTGCTGCCCGTCGTCAGCGTGCCCCAGTTGCAGTACATCGTGGGCGTGGACGCGGCCAAGACGAAGTGGCGTGCCGGGAGCGCGACGAACGCGAAGGTGCGGGTGAACTACGGAGACGCCACCCATTCGTACTCCCCAACGTTGTCGCCGAACCTGCGCCGGCCGCACTATCCCTACGACATCTCGATCCAGTTCTACGATACGGTCGTGGACACCGGAACGCGGTTCAACAACAACCTCGACACCAAGCCCGCCAAGTTCCACGTCTTCTCCCACGAACCCGACAGCAGCTACCGCCTGAAGTTCCGCTTCCGTGATCCCGACAACGACGGGACGCTGGGCAACGGCTCCTCGGCGGAGTACATCGAGGTGTTCACGTACACGAACATCGCGGGCATCGATTCTCTGCAGCCGCAGCCCACGTGGCGGTTCGCCCTGGACACCACCGGCACGGGAGCGCCGATCAAGCCGCGGGCGGGTGACGTGTTCGACATGATCATCAGCGGTCCCCCGAACTTCGAGGACATGTACACGTTCACCACCGGGGCGCAGTCCTCGAGTTCGGCGCAGGCGCTGGTGGACTGGAACCAGAAGCCCTACGTGGTTCCCAATCCCTACGTCGGCGCGGCGAGCTTCGAGGCGCAGCGGTACGCGTCCTCGGGACGCGGCGAACGCCGGCTGGAGTTCCGCGCGATCCCGGCGGGCGCCGTCATCCGCATCTACACGGTGCACGGTGACCTGGTGCGCACGCTGCGCCAGAACGGCGGCACTGCGGGGGTCGTGGACTGGGATCTGCGCACCAAGGACAACCTCGACGTCGCTCCGGGGCTGTACGTGTACCACGTGGAGGCTCCCGGACTGGGCACCTATCTCGGCAAGTTCGGGGTGATCAAGTGAGCGGGGGGGAAGGCATGAAGACCCGAATCCTCTGCGCAGCCCTGGCAGCGCTCCTCGCCGCGGTGCCGGCGCTCGCGCAGACGAACACCGGGACGACCATCGGTTCGTTCCTCGAGATCGAGCCCAACGCGCGCGTCGCGGCGATGGGGAATGCCGGCGTGTCGGCCTACGACGGGCTGCAGGGTGTCTACTACAACCCGGCGTCGATCGGCTCCGCGCCGGGCACGGAGCTGTTGTTCTCGCACAACGCGTGGTTCGCCGGTATCACGCACGACTACGTGGCGGCGGCGATCAAGGTGGCGTCGCTCGGCAACGCGTACGCGACGATCACGTCGCTCAACTCGGGCGACATCGACGTGCGGACGGTGGGCCAGCCGCTCGGCACGGGCGAGCGCTTCAATGCCAGCGACCTGGCGATCTCGCTGGGGTTCGGGCGGCAGATGTCGACGCGCTTCTCGGCGGGCATCCAGGTCAACTTCATTCAGGAGACCATCTGGCACTCGTCCGCCAGCACGATGACGCTGAGCCTTGGGACTCTCTACCGGGTCTCGGAGAACGGCCTGCGCGTGGGTTCCAGTCTGAGCAACTTCGGCACGCGAGCCGCGTACGACGGGCGCGACCTGCGTTTCACCTACGACAACGTGCCCGGGCAGAACGGTGACAACAGCGCACTGCCTGGCGTGAGGGCCACCGACCAGTTCGCGGTTCCGCTCGTATTCCGCGTGGGCGCCGCGATGCCGTTCCGCCTTCAGGACAACAACCGGCTGCTGCTGGCGGCGGACGCGTTCCACCCCAACGACAACTCCGAGAGCGTCAGCGCGGGGGTGGAGTACCTCATGAACGATTTGCTCGCCCTGCGTGTCGGCTACCAGAACCTCTTTCTCAAGGACTCCGAGGTCGGCACCACGCTCGGCGCTGGTCTCAAGGGGCAGCTGGATTCCTTCCGCTATCGCGTGGACTACGCGTGGGCGGACCAGGGCCGCCTCGGGCACTCCAGCCGCATCAGCGTAGCCCTGTCGTTCTGACCGGGTGCAGGGCAGATTGCACGGCCCGCGGCGGTTGCCGCGGGATTTCCAGCCTCGCGGAGGCGTTCCGCGCGTTTCCCACGGGCCGGGAATGACTCCCGGCCGCTATGATTGATTCGTCCTCGGGCGACGCCCGACATCTGGAGTTCCCGCATCCCGGAATGAGCCCGAAAGGCCAGTCATGAAGCGCATCCTTCTTGCCATCGCCATCGTCGCGGCATGCAGCGGCGCAGCGCACGCCCAGGGAGTCGGAGATCCCGCGGTGCTGGACTCGCTGCAGTACACGGGCTTCAACTACTTCTGGAGCCTGGCGAATCCCGCCAACGGGCTCTGCCCGGACCGCAGCACGGCGGGTTCGGTGTGCAGCATCGCGTCCACGGGATTCGGGCTGAGCGCCATCTGCATCGGGGCCGACCACGGCTGGATCACGCGCGACCAGGCGAAGGCGCGGGTGCTCACCACGCTGCAGACGTTCTGGAACGGCCCGCAGGGCACGGGCACGGCCGGGATCATCGGTTACAAGGGGCTCTACTATCACTGGCTCGACATGGGCACGGCCAGGCGCACGTGGAGTTCCGAGCTATCGTCGATCGACACGGGACTGCTGTTCGCGGGGATTCTGCACTGCCGCGAGTATTTCGCCGTGCAGGGCGACTCGACCGAGGACCAGATCCGCGCGCTCGCGGACTCCATCACCTGGCGTGCCGACTGGAATTGGATGCGCAACGGCACGGCCGGCATCTCGATGGGATGGGATCCCTCCACCGGATTCTCGACCTTCGGCAAGTGGATCGGCTACAACGAGGCGATGGTCATGTACCTGATCGCCCTGGGCTCGCCCATGCACCCGGTGCCTCCGACGGACTGGGCCGCCTGGACCAGCGGGTACAGCTGGGGCCAGACGAGGGTCGAGGTGCCGGCCTATGTGAAATTCGGGCCGCTCTTCGGCTATCAGTACTCGCACTGCTGGGTGGACTTCCGAGGCATCCGGGACACCTACATGGCCGCGAAGGGGATCGACTACTTCGAGAACTCCCGGCGCGCCACGCTGTCCCAGCTCTGGTACGGCCGGTACATGGGCAGGCCCGCCTACGAGAACTACTACCATCGCGGCTACAGCGACAGCCTGTGGGGCTGGACCGCCAGCGACGACCCGACCGGCTACATGGCCCACGATCCGTGGAACGCCAGCACCGAGAACGGCACGGTCACGCCCAGCGCGACCATCAGTTCGATGCCGTTCGCCCCTGATTCCGTGTGGTCCTGCGTGCGCAACATGTTCACTCACCGCAACACGCTCGGCTATCCCTACTGGGGCCCGTACGGTTTCGGGGACGCGTTCTGCCCCGAGGCGTATTCGCGCTGGGTTGACCTGGCGGTGCTCGGCATCGACCAGGGTCCCATCGTGCTCATGGTCGAGAACTACCGGAGCGACATGGTCTGGGCGCGCACCATGAACAACGCGGACCTCCAGCGCGGACTCACGGCGGCGGGTTTCAACCGCGTCGCGGCCGTGCCCGAGCCCGCGCCGCGCCCGAGCCCCGCCCTGGCGCTGTCGGCGGAGCCCAACCCGTCCAGGGGTGTCACCACGCTGCGCTATCGCCTCGCAAGCGCGGCGCACGTGCGGCTCACGGTCTTCGACACCTCGGGGCGCCGCATGACCACGCTCGTGGACGAGGACCGGCCGGCGGGCGAGCACTCCTTCCTCCTCACCGGGCGCGGGTTCGCGCCGGGTGTCTACCTCTACCGTCTCGAAGCGAATGGTGCGTCCGTCGTCCGGCGCGCGGTGCTGCTCGATTAGTCCAGATCCGCCGCGCGTTGCCGCGGCGATTCCCTGGCCCGGACGATTCATGAACCACCGGCCGAGAGTTCGAAACGGACACGCCCTGCGGACGTGTTCCAGATCGCGCTCGCAGGCGGCGGGTCCATGAATCGTCCGGGCCGGATCACGGAGCTCATGGCTACTGTCACGCACCGATCCGCGGTGCCCGCCGCGCGCGAGCGGATCGCCTCGGTTTTCCCCGGCGGGCGGCTGCTCTCCAACGGCCGCTACCGCGTGCTGCTCACGCACACGGGGGCGGGATACTCGGCCTGCGGCGAGAACGCGCTGACGCGCTGGGTGCCCGATCCGATCGAGGACCGTTCCGGCCTCGCGATCTGGGTGCGCGACCGTGCGAGCGGCCGGGCCTTCACAATCGGGCGCGAGCCCGCGGGCCGGGCGGCCGAGCGCTACGAGACCGCGTGGGAGCCCGGCGTGTTCACGCTGTGGCACGACGAGGACGGGCTCGAGGCGCGTCTCGACGTGTGCGTGGCGGCGGACGCGGATGCCGAGGTCCGGCGGCTCGTCCTGACGAACCGTTCGGGAGTGGCGCGGTCGCTCGACGTCACGACCGTGTCCGAGATCGTGCTTCACGATCCCGTCGTGGACGCGGCGCATCCCGCGTTCTCGAAGCTGTTCATCCAGACCGAGTACGTTCGCGAGCGGTGCGCGATCCTCGCCCGGCGCCGTCCGCGCGGCAACGACGAGACGCACCCGGTGCTCGTGCACGCGCTGCTCGAGGCGGGGGAGACGTCCTGCGAGACCGACCGCGTGCGCTTCATCGGCCGCGGGGGCACGCCCTCGCAACCGGCTGCAATGGCGCCCGGCGCCGTGCTGAGCGGTACGATCGGCAACGTCCTCGATCCGGTGGCGGCCTTGCGTCGCCCGCTCGAGCTCGCACCGGAAGCGTCGGCGACGCTCACGTTCGTGCTCGGCTGCGCTCCCGACCGCGAGGGCGCTCTGGCCCTGCTCGCGCGCATCCCCGCGGGCGCCGCAGCGGCCGCGGTGTTCGACCTGGCCCGCGCACAGGCGCTGGCGCAGCTGCAGCGGTCGGGCGTCGCGCCCGACCAGGCCGCGGCGCTGCAGGCACTGGCGGTGGCCATGCTCTACGGCCACGGCGCTCTGCGCGGCGACCCCGGAGCCATGCTGTGCGACGGCGCGGACGCGGCTCCGCTCGGTCCGCTGGGGCTCTCGCTCGCCCGCCCCGGCGTGGTCGTCCTGCCGGGCGCGGCCGCGTCGC
>CAIXRL010000280.1 GCA_903921835.1 Candidatus Eiseniibacteriota bacterium
ACCAGCGGCGGCAGGATGATCTCGGCCGTCCAGTGGCTCATGGTGCTGCACTGCGGGCATCGGGCGCCGCGGTCGCCGCTCATCGCCGGATCATCCATTGCAGCACGCAGTTCGCAGCGAACAGCCCGGCGAAGGCCGCGATCTCCAGCGGCCACACAAGTGGCGAGTCGCAATCGACCGCGCAGACGTAGGTAACGACGTGCGCGCCCGACGACGTGACCGGGCGCGCGTTGAGGACGGCGCGGTGGGTGGGAGGCTTCACGCGAACACCTCGAGTCGTTGCTGTGCGCTGGCCGCGTCGATGCGCCGCCGCGCGATCTCGACGTACTCGGCCTCGCGCTCGATGCCGATGAACTCGCGGCCTTCTTCGGCGCACGCGACGCCGGTCGTGCCGCTGCCCATGAACGGGTCGAGCACGGTGTCGCCGGGGCGGGCCACGAGTCGCACGAGCCAGCGCATGAGGTCTACGGGCTTGACGGTGGGATGGTGGTTCGACTGACGAACCGGCTTGCTTGGCGTCTGCTGCGCTAGCGGTCCTTGGCCCTTCTCGCTGTAGCGCATCGCCTCGCGCTCGGGTAGTTCCCACAGCCCGCTATCCCGCTCGCTGCGGCTGGCCTTGGCGCAGTAGAAGAAGCGGGAGGCGCCGCCGGAGTCGCCCATGCCAATCGGCTTGTCCTCCAACTTGCCGCGAGTACCCAGCCATGATGCGCTCGTGGTCCGCTGCGTGCCGGCGGATACGCCGAGATTCCCCGTCTGCCCGTCCAGCATCGCGCAGGGACAGTTCGGGTCGGTGTGGATGCGAACGGGCTCCTTGCCGTTGTCCCCATACCCACGGCGGATCGTCTCGCCGCCGGTGTCCGAGTGCTGCGGTCGCGCGTTCTCGCCGCCATGCTTGAGGACGCCGACGCCGTTCCTGACGGACTCCTGCGAGTTCGTCCGCATCGCCCCCTCCCGCGTCTCCTCGCAGGTGCATTCCAGAATCAGGTTCGCGGGCCAGCGACCGGGCGGATTCTCGCGCTCAAACACTCGTTCGTCCCTGCCAAATGCGCCGTTGCCGCCGCTGTCCCCGTTGCGCCTCGTAACCGTCTGCTCCATCCCCACCCGGCACTCCTCAATCCCCAGCTCGCGCATCGGCCCCGGCTTACGGGCGAGGATGATCGGCTCCCACGCAGGCTTCAGGCAGGACTTGCCCTTGGGGAAGCCGCTGCCGTACAGCCACATCAGCGTGTCGCGAATCTCGAACCCGGCGTCCTCAAGCGCGCATGCGAGGCGATGGCTCGAGCGCGTGCCGCCGAAGGCCAACAGATACCCGGATGGAGGAAGCAGGCGCCGCGCCTCAGTCCAGAACGGCACGCCGGGGACGCCGTGGTCCCAATGCTTGCCCATGAAGGACAGCCCATACGGCGGGTCGGTCACGACTGCGTCGACGCTGCCGGCGTCCATCGCGGCCATGACTTCGAGGCAGTCTCCGTGATAGATCACAGCGCCCACGGCGACCACCCACACACCCGGTACAGCCGCAAGCCCTCGCGGAGGTTGTACTCCGGCTCTGTGAGCCTCCACGGCTGCGCGACATTGCTTCTGAGGATCTGCAGCAGACCGGTACAGCCGCTCGAAGAGTTTACCGCGGTCGGCCGCCCGGAGCTCTCGCGCATGATGATG
>CAIXRL010000281.1 GCA_903921835.1 Candidatus Eiseniibacteriota bacterium
ATCGGCCGGCCGGACCCACCTTCGGTGGGTACCCCGGAACCGTGTTGTGGACACGATGAGGACAGCGGCCGGTCGAGCTTCGCAGCGGATGACGCGCAGACCGCGCTCGCAGGCGGCGGGCTCATGAATACTCCGGGCTAGCGGTCGCGATCAAGATCGCGGGCGGAATGGCCGAAACTCCGTGCAACCCCGCGGCCCGCGGCATGGGTGGACGCGCGCATGAGCACGGCCTCGAAGCCATCGATCTCCGGCGTAGCCGGTTCCCGAATGACCCGCACGGGAGCCCGGCTGCCGTTGTCGTGCCCCGCCGAATCGCCCGCCGAATCGCCCGGCGAATCGCTCGGCGAATCGCTTGACCGGGGCAGCCCTGGCCGTCTAGCCTCGCGGGTCATGCGATCTCCCCGCACTGCCGCGCCGACTCCGGTCGTCCGGCTCCTGCCCCAGCTCGCCGACTTCGCCGCGCGCCAGTACGGCGATGCGCCGTTTCTGCTGCGCCGCAGCGGTGAGGGCTGGGCCGGCTTCACGTTCGCCCAGGCCGCCCGCGCCGTGCACGCGTTCGCCGCGCTGCTCGCGCGCCAGGGTGTCCGCCCCGGCGATCGCGTCGGCTTGCAGGGCGAAAACCGTCCCGAGTGGGGGCTCGCCTACCTCGCGATCCTCGAGGTGGGCGGCGTCGTGGTGCCGCTGGACGTGCAGCTCAAGGCGCAGGAGGTGGGGGAGATCCTCGCCACCGCAGGCGCGACGCACGCGATCGCCAGCGCCCGGCAACTGCCCGTGCTGCAGTCTGTGCGCGAGGGCCGACTGCGACATCTGCACATCGTTTCGCTCGACCCGGTCGAAGGCCTTCCCACGTGGGACGAGGCCCAGGAGTGTTTCCCCGACGAGCCCGCGCGCGAGCTGCAGGCCGACCCGGACGACCTCGCCGTCATCATCTTCACCTCGGGGACGACCGGCCAGGCGAAGGGCGTGATGCTGTCGCACACCAACCTGCTCTCGAACGCCGAGGGCGTCGCGCGGTCGATCGATTGCGGCCCCGGCGACCGCATGCTCAGCGTCCTGCCGATTCACCACACGTTCGAGTCCACGATCGGTTTTCTCTGCACCTTGCGCACCGGCGCCAGCGTCGCCTACGCGCGCGGCCTGGATTCGAAGCAGCTGCGCGAGGACATGCGTTGCTCGGGCGCCACCATCTTCGTCGCGGTGCCGCTGTTGTACGAGAAGCTGCTCACCGCGATCCACAGGGGTATCGAGGACCTGCCCGCGCCGCGGCGCCTGCTGGTCAAGTCGCTGCTCGGGGCCACCCGGCTCGTGCGCTGGACGACCGGCCAGCGGATCGGCCGCTCGCTCCTGCACCTCGTGCGCGAGAGGACGGGGCTGCACCGCATCCGCATCTTCGTGTCCGGTGCCGCGCCGCTCGCTCCCGAGGTCTTCTGGGGCTACACGGATCTCGGCTGGACGATGATCGAGGGCTACGGCCTCACCGAGACCTCACCCGTCGTCTGCTTCAACCCGCCCGCGCGCTCGAACCCCGGCGCCGTGGGCTGGCCGCTGGTCGGGGTCGAGGTGCGGATCGACTCGCCCGACGCCGAGGGCAACGGCGAGCTTGCCGTGCGCGGCCCCAACGTCATGCTGGGCTACTACGGCAACCCGGTGGCGACCGCCGAGGTGTTGCGCGACGGCTGGTTCTACACCGGCGACCTGGTGCGCTTCCTGCCGGATGGCCGCGTGAAGATCACGGGCCGGCTCAAGAACATGATCGCGACCGCCGCGGGCAAGAAGATCTATCCCGAGGAGATCGAGGTCCAGCTCGTCAACAGTCCGTACGTGCTCGAGGCCGTGGTGGCCGGTGGGCGGGACGCGCGCGGCGAGCGCGAGGAAGTGCACGCGCACATCTACCCGAACCTGCCCGAGCTCGAGCTGCTCGCGCGCTCGCAGGGCAGGACATGCGACGATGCGTTCGTGGAGTCCGTGCTGCGCGCGGACGTGGAGGGCCGCTGCGAGGCGTTGGCGCCGTACAAGCGGGTCAAGCGCCTGATCGTGCGCAAGCAGGAGTTCCCCAAGACGACCACGGGGAAGATCAAGCGCCAGGATCTTTCCGCCGATGCCAACGCGCAGCCCGTGCGCGCCGCCGGCGTCGCCTGATCCGCGCGCGCCGCACGGCTGCGGCCCCGGCCGTCGCGCGGCCCGCCATCGTTCAAGTCTGGATCAGGGCTTCGCGGCGATCGTGTGATCGGCCGTCCAGACCACGCCGCCATCCGCCATCACCTGGATGTGGTGGCGCGTGCGCATGGGGCCCGCGCTGACCTGGCCGCCCGACCACGTCTTGTCGTAGGCCTCGCCCTCGAACTGCCATGTCAATGTGAGCGAGCCGTCGCTCGTGACCCGGAACGGGAACGCGGCCTTGGTGCCGTCGGAAATTGACTCGCGTACGAAGGTCTGGCCGCCGACGGTCAGCCGCACGCGGGTGAGACCGCGTCCGGACTGGTTCTCGATCACGGCTTCGTCGCGCGGTGCCTGGCGAAGCTCGGTCCAATGATGCCAGCCGTACCAGGCCGCGACGGCGATGACGACGAGAACGAGCAGGTTGCGCATGGGTCCTCCCGCAATAGGGGTGCGCTCCGAAAGGCGCAAATGGCGGCAGCCGCGGGCGCAATGGCCCTGCGACGTCCCGAGCACTCGATCCCGCAACTGAAACAACTGCGGAACCTCCACGGCAGCACACTAGCCCGGATCATTCATGAACCGCCAGCCGGGAGTTCAAGAGCTCGGGGCGGAGCGCGACGGACTGCCCGGGGCTTGCGGGTCGCGCGCGTGAGGCGGAGGGCTCTGGAATGATACCGGCGGGTGCGCCGGCGCGGGCGAAAGGGGCACTCCGCGAGTTCTCGCTCGCGGACCGGTTGCGGACAGACGATAATCCCGAAACGAGCGTGGTGCCGGGGCAGGGGCCTGCGGCACGGCGTTCGCGACGGGCCACGCGGTGCACCCCTGGCGCGCAATGTGTGCCACGGCATCGCTGCGCATTTTGCGGGAGGTTGCCCGAAATGGCCACGCAGGCAGGAGTCGGCAGGAGTACGCGCCGTGCATCCGTGGACGCCGCTCGCGAGGCGGCGGGGCAGGCGGCCGGAGCGCTGGGTGGCGCCCCGGCGGATCTCTGCCTGGTGTACGCGACCGAGGGTCACGACCAGCATGCGGTCCTTGCCGAGTTGCGTGTCGCGTTCCCGGAAGCGCGTATCTCCGGTTGCTCGGCCGAGGGCGTGATCGCCGGGGGAGTTTCCGACGAGTCCGAGTTCGTGCTCGCCGTGCTCGCGGTCCGCTCGGACGCGCTGCAATTCGAGGCGTTCCTCGTGCCCGGCTACGACACCGACCCGGAGGCGGCGGGCGCGACGCTCGCGCGCGAAGTGGCCGCGGCAGATCCCGGCGACGGGATCGGGCTGTTCGTGTTCCCCGACGGCGTCACCGGCAACTGCGGGCAGTTCCTCGGCGCGCTCGAGCGGGCGCTGCCCCACGCCATTCCGATCGTCGGCGGCGCCGCGGGGGACAGCCTCGAGTTCCGGTGCACCCACCAGTTCGGCGGGGGAGCCGTGGCGTCGGGCGCCGTCGCGGCCGTGCTCGTGCGCGGCCGCGGGCACGTGGAGGTCGCCGTCAGCCACGGCTGCGAGGCAATCGGCCTCGAGCGCCGCGTGACGCGCTCCGAGGGCGGCTGGGTGCACGAGATCGACGGCCGCCCGGCGTGGTCGGTGTTCCGCGAGTATCTGGACGGCGACCCTCAGGACCTCAGCACGGAGGGCGCGATCTACCTCTCGGTCGGCGTGCCGTTTCCGGAGGGCGCCGCGGAGTTCTACGAGCCCTTCATCGTCCGCACCCCCATGGGGCTCGATGCGACGAAGGAGTCGATGTTCTTCCCCGGCGGCGGGTTCACGGGCGACGGCAGCATCCGGCTCACCCGCCGGGACCCGGCCCGTGTCGCCGCGAGCGCGCGGGCGTGCGCGGAGCGCATCGCGTCGCGGTCCAGCGGGCGGCGCCCGGCGTTCGTGATCCAATTCGACTGCGCGGGGCGGGGCAAGCAACTGTTCGGTTCGCGCGTGTCGGAGAACATCGTCGCGCCCCTGCGGGCGGCGCTCGATCCCGCGGCGCCGTGGATCGGCTTCCACACCTTCGGTGAGATCGCGCCCATCGGCGGGCGAACGTACTATCACAACCTGACGACGGCCCTGTGCGCCGTCTACGAGGACGCGTGACCGACGGGCCGGGGAGCGGCGACTTCGCGGCCGGGCTCGAAAGCCTGCGGAGGGAGAACGCGGCGCTGGACGAGCAGGTCAAGCTGCTCGTGCTCACGGAGCAGCGGCTCTACCGTTCCCAGAACGAGCTGGACGCCCAGCTCGTGCTGGTCCGCGCCCTCGCGCGCTTCGCCCTCGAGTCCTCGATGCTCGAGGAGCCCGGGGCGACGCTGGCGCGCGCGCTCGACCTGGTCGGTTCGTGTTTCCCGATCGACTGGGCGGGCTTCGTGCATCCGGGTGCGGCGCCGGGAGACGCGTTCGTGTCCGCAGCGCTGGGCAGCGAGCCCCGCACGCCGGATCTCCACACGATCGCGGTGGACCTCGACGAGTGGCTGCGTTCCGCACCCGCAGCCGGATGGAGCCAGTGCGCTCCCGAGGCTCCCGAGCCGTGCTGGCGACTTCTCCGGCTCGTGGCGCCAGGGCTCCTTTCCGGCGGGGAGTGGACGAACAAGGCCCAGATGGCGTTCGTGCCGGTGCGGGGCACGGGCGCCTATCCGCCCGGCCTGCTGCTCGCCGTGAGCTTGCGCACGAGACCCGCCTTCATGAGCGGAGGCGCGCTCGGGGAGCGGCACCTGCCGTACCTGTCGCTGCTCGAGAACCACGTGAACCACGCGCTCTCGAACGCTCACCTCACGCGCCGCCTGCACGAGCGCAGCACGGAACTGGCGCAGAGCATCGAGCGGCTCGAGAGCACGCAGCAGGAACTGCTCCAGACCCCAGAAGATGGAGGCCATCGGCCGGCTCGCCGGCGGCGTGGCGCACGATTTCAACAACCTCCTCACGGTGATCCTCGGCTACGCCGGCACGCTGGCGGTGTCGCTGCCCGCCGGTTCGCCGGGGCACGAGAACCTCGGCAAGGTCACCGCCGCGGCGCAGCGGGCGGCGAACCTGACGCGCCAGCTGCTCGCGCTGGGGCGCCGGCAGGTGCAGCGCCGCGAGCACTTCCCGCTCAACGAACAATGCGAGCGCACGGTGGAGCTGCTGCGGCGGCTGGTCGGCGAGGACATCCGCATCGAGCTGCGGATGGACCGCGCGCTGACCATGGTGCATGCGGATCGCACGCAGCTGGAGCAGGTGCTGCTCAATCTCATGGTCAACGCCCGCGATGCCATGCCGCAGGGCGGCCGGTTGCGGATCACGACGCGGACGGCGACCGCCGCCGACGCGGCACGCTGCGAGGGCGTGGTCGTGCCGGAGCGCTTCGTCGTGCTCGAGGTCGCGGACGATGGTGTCGGGATGGAGGCCGTGACGCTCGAACGCATCTTCGAGCCGTTCTTCACCACGAAGCCCAGCGGGCAGGGCACGGGACTCGGCCTCGCGGTGGTGTATGGCATCGTGAAGCAGAGCGAAGGGCACATCCTCGTGGACAGCGAGGTCGGACACGGCTCGAGCTTCCGCGTGCTGCTGCCGGTCGGGGCCGGGGTGCTCGCCGCGGAGCCGGCGCGCGCCACGGTGGCCGGGGACGACGCACCGCCGAACGCCGGCACCACCGTCCTGGTCGTCGAGGACGAGGCCGCCATCCGCGGGGTCATCCGCGCCACGCTGCGCCGTGCAGGGTACGTCGTGCTCGAAGCCGGCGATGGCCAGGACGCGCTGGCGAGCATCGTGGCCCGACCGCCGGATCTCGTGCTGACCGACATCCTGATGCCGCGGATGGGCGGGCCCGCGCTGGCGCGCGAACTCGCGGCCCGGTTTCCGGACGTGCGCGTGGCCTTCATGTCGGGCTACGCCGCCGACTTCGGCGAGGGCAGCGGCGCCATCGAACGGCTCGCCAGGTTCCTGCCCAAGCCGTTCACGGGCGAGGAGCTGCGCGCCTTCGTGGCGCGGCAGCTGGCGCGCGCCGACGTTCCAGGTCCGCGCGGCTGAACGCGCCCCGCGCCCCGCGGCGCGCGGATCGCACCCGCAGCGCGCGGGCTCACGAACTCTCCGGGTGGATCTCCTCGCCCAGCTTCATCCCGGGGCCCGCTTCGGGCAGGTTCCGGAACGCCAGCCAGAACGTCGTCGCGGCGACCGCGTACAGAACCGCGGTGAGGTAGAAGGGCATCGCGTAGCCGAACCGTTCGATCACCGTGCCCGCCATGACGGCGCTCACGCCCCAGCCGAGATTCCAGACCAGGTTGATCAGGCTGCTGGCGCGCGCGCGCAGCGCGGGTGGCATCGCTTCCATGATGAACGTCTGCAGCAGCGGTGAAGCCGCCTGCATCAGCGTCGCGCGCAGCCAGAACGACGCGGCCGCGATCCCCAGCCTGCGTTCCGCGCCGAGCGTGACGAGGAACGGCAGCGAGAGCAGCTCCGAGATCACGGCGACGCGCAGTTTGCCGAAGCGCCGGGCCAGGGCCGGTCCCAGCAGCGCCGCCGCCGCCGTGAACATCTGCGCGATCGAGAAGAACAGGCCAATCTGCGCGCTCGAACACCGAAAGCGGTCCTTGAAGTAGAGGTTCATGAACGGGATCACGAGACCCGCTCCCATGCCGACGAGCAGTCCGTTGAGGGCGATCGGCAGCAACCGCCCGCGCTCCTCGCGCGTCACGGGCGCGGTGCCGTGCGCCAGCGGGCGCTCGACCAGGCGTCCCATTGCCAGCAGCGGGACCGTGGCGCACGCGGCGAGCACGGCGCCCGTGACGAGCGCGGCGCGGTAGGCCGCGAACAGGCCCAGGTGCGGCGACAGCGCGCGGAACGCGCTGGGCAGCCAGCCGCCCACGCCGCTGCCGAACACGCCCGCGAGCAGCGCGCTCGCGAAGAACATGCTGAAGAGGTGCGTGCGCTCGCGCGGCGTGGAGTGCTCGGTGAGGAACGGCGCGGCCGCGATCTGGAAAAGCGCCTGGCCCGCACCAATCACGACGCCCGCCGCGAGAATCGTCGGCGCGTGCACGGTCGAAGCGCGCAGCGCGTGCCCCAGCCCCTCGAGCGCCGCGCCGAGGACGAGGCTGCGGCGGCGGCCCCAGCGCTCCGCGAGCACCCCGGCGGGAAGCGCGGCGAGCGCGAGGCCGACCGCGTTCATGGCGATCGCGCGGCCGACGAAGCCCTCGGGGAAGCCCGCTTCCACGAGGTAGAGATTGAACAGCACGCCGAAGATGCCGTGCGCCGTCCACATGAGGAACTCGGCGAACAGGTAGAAACGCGCCGGGCGCGAGAACTCGCCGGCGGCGTCCCGGAAGTCCGTCCAGGCGTCGTGCAGAGGTTTCATGGTGCCCAGGGCGGACCCTTCACGAGCCCGCGGCCTGCGAGCGCGAGCTGCGCGCCATCCGCCGCGAAGCCCGACCGGCCGCTGTCCGCATCGTGTTGACAACACGGCTGCGGCGCGGCCGGACGGTCTTCTTGCGGCGGACGCACATCCCGCACTCTCGGCTCGCGGTTCATGAATGGTCCG
>CAIXRL010000282.1 GCA_903921835.1 Candidatus Eiseniibacteriota bacterium
CAGCGGCCGGTCGAGCTTCGGGGTACCCACCGAAGGTGGGTCCGGATGACGCGCAGACCGCGCTCGCAGGCGGCGGGCTGATGAATACTCCGGGCTAGGGAGCGCTGCCATGAGCGAGGCCCACATGCTGTACCCCGAGGATCGCATTCCCCTTCGCCGGCTGGTGCCCATGGGCCTGCAGCACGTCGTGGCGATGTTCGGCGCCACCGTGCTCGCACCCGTGATCATGGGCTTCGACCCGCAGACCGCCATCTTCTTCTCCGGAATCGGCACGCTCATCTTCCTGGCCTCGACGCGCATGCGCGTGCCCAGCTACCTCGGCTCCAGCTTCTCGTTCATCGGACCGGTGCTCGCGGTCACGGGGGGCAGCGCGGCCCGCATCCCGGACGCGCTGTGCGGCATCGCCGCCGCCGCGGTGCTGTACGGAATCGCGGCATGGGTCACGATCCGGCGCGGCCCCGGCTGGATCGACGCGCTCATGCCGCCGATCGTGACCGGCACCGTGGTGGCGCTCATCGGGCTGAACCTGGCGGGCTCGGCGGTGGCCAACGCCATCAACAGTGATTTCGCGATCCGCAATGCGCACGACCTGCTCGTGGTCGCGGTCGCGCTCGTCACCTTCCTGACGGCCGCGCTCGTCTCGATTCACGCCCGCGGGTTCCTGCGCCTGCTGCCCGTGCTGGTGGGGGTCGTCGTCGGCTACGCAGTGGCCGCGGCCGCGGGGCTCGTCGATCCGCAGGCGATCGAGGCCATGCGTCACGCTCCGTGGCTCGGGCTGCCGCCGTTCCAGACGCCGCGCTGGAGCCCGCACGCGATTCTGGTCATCGCGCCGGTGTTCGTGGTGCTGGTCGCGGAGAACAAGGGCCACATCGCCGCCATCTCGGCCTACCTGAAACGCGACCTCGACCGCTGGCTCGGGCGTGCCTTCCTGGGTGACTCGATCGCCACGTTCGTTTCGGCGATGGGCGGCGGCACGCCGCAGACCACGTACGCCGAGAACATGGGCGTCATGGCCATCACGCGCGTGTTCTCGTCGTGGAACTTCCTCATGGCCGCCTCGATCGCGATCCTGCTCGGGCTCTGCCCGCGCTTCGGCATGCTGATCCGCACCATTCCGGCGCCCGTGCTGGGCGGCGTGACGCTGATCCTGTACGGCCTCATCGCGCTCATGGGGGTGAAGATCTGGATGGATGCGAAGGTGGACTTCTCCGACCATCGCAACCTGGTGATCGCAGGCACGTCGCTCATCGTTTCGACCGGTCTGGGCGTCCGGGGCGTGACGGTGGCCGGCACGAACATCGCGGGGATCGCGCTCGGCACCGTGCTGGCGCTGGCGCTGCACCTGCTGCTGCGGCTGGGACCGCGCACCGGGGACGAGCCGCTGGACTGAGCGCAGGGGAGGCGCCGCGGGCGCCTCCCCGGTCGCACTACTCCGTGTCGTCCAGCCGCAGCGACAGCGCGACGCGCTTGCGCTGCAGGTCCACGCTCATGACCTTCGCGCTCACCAGGTCGCCGGCCTTCACCACCTCGCGCGGGTCCTTGACGAAGCGCTTCGACAGTCGCGAGATGTGCACGAGGCCGTCCTGGTGCACGCCGATGTCCACGAATGCGCCGAAGTTCGTGACGTTGGTCACCACGCCCTCCAGGATCATGCCGGGCAGGAGGTCCTTGAGCTCGCGCACGTCCTCGCGGAACACCGCCGCCTTGAACCCGGGCCGCGGATCGCGGCCTGGCTTCTCCAGCTCGGCGAGGATGTCCCTGACCGTGGGCAGGCCGAAGCGCTCGTCCGCCAGTTCGTTTGCGTTCACTGCGCGCAGGAACGCGCCGTCCCCGATCACCTGGTCGATGCGCCGTCCCGTGCGCTCGAGCAGCCGCTCGACGACGGGATAGGCTTCGGGGTGCACCGCCGAGGCGTCCAGCGGGTTCGTGCCGCCGCGGATGCGCAGGAAGCCGGCCGCCTGCTCGAACGCCTTCTCGCCGAGGCGCGGCACCTCGAGCACCGCACGCCGGTCCGGGTACGAGCCGTGGGCGTCGCGGTACTCGACGATGCGTTGCGCGAGCGAGGCGTTCAGGCCGGAGACGCGCGACAGAAGCGCGACGGACGCCGTGTTGAGCTCCACGCCGACCGCGTTGACGCAGTCCTCGACGGTGGCGTCGAGCGCGCGGGCGAGCTGCGACTGGTCGACGTCGTGCTGGTACTGCCCCACGCCAATGGACCTGGGGTCGATCTTCACCAACTCGGCGAGCGGATCCTGGAGCCGGCGCGCGATGGACACTGCGCCGCGCAGGCTGACGTCGAGTTCGGGGAACTCGCGCGCGGCCAGCTCGCTCGCCGAGTACACCGACGCGCCCGCCTCGGACACCACCACCTTCGTGAGCCCGAGCTCGGGATGCGCCCGCATCAGCTCGCCCGCGAGCTGGTCGGTCTCGCGCGAGGCGGTGCCGTTGCCGATGCTGATGAGCGAGACGCCGTGCCTGAGCGCGAGGCCGGCCAGCGTGACCCGCGAGCGGTCCCAGTCCCGGCGCGGCACGTGCGGGTAGATGGTGGCGGTGTCGAGAAGCTTGCCCGTGGCATCCACGACGGCGACCTTCACGCCCGTGCGCAGGCCCGGATCGAGCCCCATGGTGGCGCGGGCGCCCGCGGGCGCGGCCAGCAGCAGGTCGCGCAGGTTGAGGCCGAACACCTGGATGGCCTCCTCCTCGGCGGCGGCGCGCAACGTGCCGATCAGCTCCACCTCGAGGTGCATCAGCATGCGCGCGCGCCACGCCAGCCGCACCGTGCCGGCCAGCCAGCGGTCGGCGGCGCGGCCCTGGTCGGCGATGCCGAAGCGCCGCGCGACGATGGCCTCGCACTCCGACGGCGCCCCCTCGGCGCGCGCGGGCTCGGGATCGAGCGCGACGGTCAGGAATCCCAGGGCACGTCCGCGCAGCAGCGCGAGCGCGCGGTGGGAGGGCACGCGCGCGATGGGCTCGCCGTACGCGAAGTAGTCCGAGAAGCGCGCCGCCTCGGTCCGCTGCTCCGCGGGCACGTCCTTCACGGCGAGCGCGCGCAGGACGCCCTGCCTGCGGGTGCGCTCGCGCAGGTGGCCGATCAGCTCGGCGTCCTCGGAGAAGCTCTCGATCAGGATCTGCCGCGCGCCGTCGAGCGCGGCCTTCACGTCCACGACGCCCGCATCCGGTCTTACGTACGCGGCCGCGGCTTCCTCGGGCACCGTGTCCGGCGCTCCCAGCAGCAGCTGCGCGAGCGGTTCCAACCCTGCTTCGCGCGCGATCTGCGCCCGCGTGCGGCGCTTCGGCTTGTACGGCAGGTAGAGGTCCTCGAGCGCGGTCTTCGTCTCGGCGCCGCGGACGGCCTCCTCGAGCACCGGCGTGAGCCTGTCCTGCTCGGTGATGCTCGCGAGGATCGTCTCGCGTCGCGCCTCGAGTTCGCGCAGGTAGCCCAGGCGCGCCTCGAGCGTGCGCAGTTGCGTGTCGTCCAGTCCTCCCGTCGCCTCCTTGCGATAGCGCGAGATGAACGGGACGGTCGCGCCCTCGTCGAGGAGCCGGACGGCGGACTCCACCTGCGAGGGCTGCACGGTGAGTTCGCTGGCGATGCGATCGAGAATGGGGATCATGACGGCAGTTCTAGCGGATGACGTGCGCGCAGGCCAATTGCGCGGGCGCTTCGGCGGCAGGCGCGGCCCGCGATGTGCCGGCCCGGTGCGGGCCCGCCGGCGCGGCGTGGG
>CAIXRL010000283.1 GCA_903921835.1 Candidatus Eiseniibacteriota bacterium
CCCTCGAGCAGCAGCCCCGCGAGCCGGCAGCGCAGGTCGGCGTACGCCGGCTTCTCCTCCACCGCGCGCGTCAGTTCGGCGATCGCGCCGGCGAGGTCGCCCGCCTGGTGGTGCGCGAGCGCGCGGTCGAGCGGCTTGGGCGCGACGCCATTGGCGTCCGTGCCCGTCGCGGGCAGCAACCGGCGCCATTGCTCGCCGGTCCAGTCGCGCGCGACCGCCGGCGTCACCCACTCCGGCGCCTCGAGCCCCAGCGAGAGCGCTTCCCCGAGCTCGGCGGCGGAACGTTCGCGATCCCCCGTCAGCCCGAGACAGACCGCGAGCAGCAGGTGGCCCTCGAGGTAATGCGGATGCTCGGCGAGCGCCTGCTCGAGATCGTGGATCGCCTCGGCGAGCCGTCCCGAACGCTCGTAGATGCGGGCGCGGTAGTAGCGCAGGTCGGGGAAGGTCGGGTTCTCCTCGAGCGCCTTCGTGAACTCGGCTTCTGCCCGCGCGAACTCGCCCGCGTGGAAGAACGCCAGGCCGAGGTTCGCCCGCGCTTCCGCGGCGTGGACGAGCGCCAGGCAGTGGTCCGGATCGTCCACGTCCCGGACCTCGCCCAGCACCGACTCGAAGCACTCGGCGGCGCGTGCGAACTCGCCGCGATTGAAGTGGAGGATGCCGGCGTTGTAGCCGCGCGTGTGCCCCCACTTCACCAGCGAGGAGAGAAACTTCATGGTGGCCTCAGTCCATCTGGCGACGCAGGAACGTCGGCACTTCGAGCGATTCACCGCGTGAATCCGTGCGGCCCCACTGCGGGCGGGCGTCGCGACGGCGCCACGCCGGCGCCTCGAGATTGCGCATGTCGTCGTCGTTCACGGCCACCTTGCGCACCACGCGCTCGATGACGCGCAGGTTCGGCATCGCGGGACCGAAGCCGGTGGCGACCACGGTGACCACGACCTCGCCGTCCAGCGCCGGGTCGATGACCGCGCCGAAGATGATGTTCGCGTCCTCGCCCGCGGCCATGGTCACGACCTGCGAGGCTTCGTTGACCTCGTGCAGGGTGAGATCGCGGCCGCCGGTGATGTTGAGCAGTACGCCTTCGGCGCCGTGGATCGAGACGTCCTCGAGCAGCGGGCTCGACACGGCCCGGTTGGCCGCCTCGACGGCGCGGTTCTCGCCCACGGCGCGACCCGTGCCCATGAGCGCGTTGCCGCGCGAGGCCATGATGCTCTTCACGTCCGCGAAGTCCACGTTCACCAGCCCGGGCACGGTGACCAGGTCCGCGATGCCCTTGGTGGCCTTGAGCAGCACGTCGTCCGCGATGCCGAACGCCTCGGAGAGCGGCGTGCCCTTTTCCACCACGGTCAGCAGGCGCTCGTTGGGGATCACGAGCAGCGTGTCCACCTCGGCGCGCAACTCCTCGAGCCCTTCGTCGGCCTGGCGCATGCGCCGGCGGCCCTCGAAGGCGAATGGCCGCGTCACGACACCCACGGTCAGCGCGCCGGCCTGGCGCGCGAGGCGCGCCACGACGGGCGCGGCACCCGTGCCCGTGCCACCGCCCATGCCCGCGGTGACGAACACCATGTCGGACTCGCCGATCGCGTCCGCGATCGCCTGCTCGTCCTCCTCGGCGGACTTGCGGCCCTGCGAAGGGTCGCCCCCCGCGCCGAGGCCGCGGGTCGCGGCAACGCCGATCTGGATGCGCGTGGGCGCGAGCGACAGGCCGAGCGCCTGGATGTCGGTGTTGGTGGCGATGAACTCGACGCCGCGCAGCCCCGCGCCGATCATGCGGTTCACGGCGTTGCCGCCGGCGCCACCCACGCCGATGACCTTGAGCCGGGCAGGCGCGGTGCGGTCGATATCGAGCTCGAACATGCTCATGGACACTCTCCTTGTGCCGGCTTCACGGCCGTCCTGGCCGTTGCATCCCGGCGTGGTATGGCGAAACGCCTGAGGCTGAAAATTCGCTAGAAACGACTCGTGAACCAGTTCCAGAAGTCGAACCGCGACCTCCCGCCCTGGCTCCTGCCATTATCCGAGAACATACCCTGTCCGTCCTCCGGCTGCGCGGCCCGAAGCACGAGGCCGACGCCGGTCGAAAAGCGCGGGTCGGCAACGCTGGCCGACAGCCCGCCCAGGCCGCGCGGCACGCCGAGTCGCACCGGCATCTCGAACACCTGCTCGGCGAGTTCCACGATCCCGGGCATGAGCGACGTACCGCCGGTGAGCACCACGCCGCCGCCGAGCAGCTCGGCGAAATGGTTCTTGCGGACTTCCTTGTTGGCGAGCGCGAAGATCTCCTCCATGCGCGGCTCGATCATGGACGCGAGCACGTGAC
>CAIXRL010000284.1 GCA_903921835.1 Candidatus Eiseniibacteriota bacterium
CCCGTCGTGGGCTCCTCGGCGAGGGCGCTGCCCGCAATCCACGCCCGGGCATTGCGGGCCGAAGTGCCGCCCTGCAGCACCAGGAAGACGGCCGCCTCGCCCGGGATGACTCCGGCGGGATTGTCGTCGGAGCGCAGCGCGCCGGCCGCCGCAAGGCTCGCCAGCGTGTCGCGCCTGAGCAGGGAGTCGACGCCGCCGACGAGCGCCACGTCCACGCGGCCCTCGCCCAGGTGACGGACCGCGCGGTGGATGGCGGCCAGCGCCGCGGCGCGGCCAAGGCGGTCTCCGCGCTGCAGCTCGAAGCGCAAGCCGAGCGCCTCGGCGACGGCCGCAGCGATGGCGCGCCCGTCGTCGTCCTCCGGGAGGCCCAGGTAGAGCCCGACGCGGCCCTCCGGCCGGCCGGCATCGGTCCAGGCCTCTTCGGCCGCCGGAACCGCCATCTCGGCCAGACGCACGTCGTCGGGCGAGAGCAGCAGGTGGGGCTGCGGCAGCTCCATCCCCATGCGCTCGTGCCCCGGCCAATCCGTCAGGGCGTCGTTGCGAATCCACTCCATGGGGACGCGGCCGGCGACCAGGTCCTCGGGCGGCAGGGGACCCATGTCGTTCCAGCCCGCGATCGTCAGCATGCGCGGCACCCCCGCGCGCAGCGCCGCGCAGGTCGCTGGGATGGAAAGCCCGACCGGCGTGACCGCGCCCAGGCCGGTGATGGCGATCGTGCGCGCGCTCATTCCATGGCTCCCGGCGCGGCCACGTTCACGCGCTCGAGCTTCATGAAGCGCTTGTGCACGTGCAGGCGTCCCCGCCACAGCAGGTGCAGCTGCATCTCGTCGGTGTCCACGGTCACGGTGTTGAGGCTCATCGCGATCGTCTCGGGCGCGCCCTCGAGCGTGGCCGTCACCTCGGGCAGCAGCGTCGGCAGCCGGAAGGCGAGCTTGCCTCCGCGCGTGCAGCCGGTGACCTCGATGGGCTCGCCGCCCTTGAAGTAGCCCTTGGCGGTCAGGCCGGGCGCCGCGCTGTTGTGGAAGCGCTCGTCGAAATCGAGCGGCAGCAGCGGGCAGCGATCCTCCATCCACGCCTTGTCGTAGGTGCCGGAGAACTTCCGGCGCGGCAGCCAGTGGCCGCCGATGAAGCCGAATCCCCCGGGCAGGCGCCGGCCGGCCAGCTTCGGGCCGCCGGGCATCTCGATCTGCGGCAGCAGCGAGCCCGCGCGCGCGAGCTTCGAGCCCCTGGCGCGAAACCCGCGGCCCACGGGATTGAGCAGGTCGAGGGAATGGTGCTTCTCGTTCTTGGGGCTCATGTCACTGCCGCCCGCCGCCAGCTCCCACTGCAGCGGCACGCGGGCGAACGCCTTCGCCGGGGACTTGAACCACCACCACAGCAGCGCGAAGCGCCACTTGCGTTCGCCGCGCACGACCGCCGAACGCCTGAGCGGCCCCGCCCGGAACGAGACCGCCAGCTTCTTCGCCCTCCCCCCGGGCGCGACGGCCGAACCCACGAGCGCCACGTCGGTCGCCGGCTTCATCTGGCCGAGGTCGGCCTCGTAGCGCACGCTGCTCAGGCCGGGTTCGCCCCAGTGCACGTCGGCCACGAGGAGCGGCGGCGGTTCGCGCAGCAGCGAGAGTTGCCCGCGCTCGGAGATCGACCACGTCCCGCGGACGGCGACGACCAGCTGCTCGGCCGCCTCCTTGTCGAGCTGGACGCTCATGCCGGCCACCAGCGGCGTCTTGTTCCTGATCTCCATGGGCTATTCCCCCGGCCGCGCGTCGGGCGCGCTCAGCGAGGTGAAGAAACCGTCGGGAACCTCGCGTCGCAGCCACGCCGCATCGGCACGCTCGCGCTTCAGCGACGCGCGCCAGAGCCAGCGCATGGGTTCCTCGCGCCGCTCGCCCCGCCACGGCAGCGCCCGGCCCGCCGCCACGCGGGCGTCGCGCGGCAGCTTCGCGCCGACGCTCTCCCAGTGCGCGCGCGCCTGCTCCGGCGTCGGGGGAGCCTCCGGGTCCTCACGGGCAATCGTGCCGATCGCCGCTTCGAGCGCATCCAGCGCGACCTTCGCGAGATCCTTGTCGGGCAGAACGAGCAGGCGGATCAGCGACTCGACCGCCGCGTCCGTGCCCATGTCCGCGAACGCCCAGATCGCCGGGAGCATGCCGCTATCGGTGCCCGCGGCGGCGACGAGCGCCGCGTGATCCC
>CAIXRL010000285.1 GCA_903921835.1 Candidatus Eiseniibacteriota bacterium
ACGACTACCTCGCCCAGGCGCGCGCCGCGTACGGCGCCGAGAGCCGTGCGTACGCGGGCGCCCGCGTGGTCGTGCGCCTCGTCGGACCGCTGTACGGGATCGTGTGCGGGCTGTTGCTCATGTTCACGGGACTCTCGGCGCGGTTCCGCGACATCGCCGTGGGTCTCGGGCATCGGCGCTACGTGCGCGTGCTCGTCTTCTTCTCGCTGTACGCGCTCGCGATGTTCGTGCTGGGGCTGCCGCTGGCGTGGTACGAGGAGTTCGCACTCGAACACCAGTACGGGCTCTCCACCCAGTCGTTCGGCGGCTGGCTGCTGGATTCGGTGAAGGGCCTGGTCACGTCGATCGTCACCGTGGGCGTCATCCCGCTGCTCGCGCTCGCGTGGCGGGCGATCGAGGGCTCGCCGCGGCGCTGGTGGCTGTGGATCGCCGCCGGCACGCTGCCCGTCGCGCTGGCTGCCATGCTGCTCGAGCCGATCGTGCTCGATCCGCTCTTCAACAAGTTCCAGCCGCTGCACGACGCCGCGCTGCGCACCGAGATCCTGGCGCTCGCCCGGCGCGCCGGCATTCCCGCGCGCCACGTCTACGAGGTGGACATGAGCTCCCGCACGCGCAAGCTCAATGCCTACGTGAACGGCTTCGGCGCCTCGCAGCGCGTCGTGTTGTGGGACACGACGCTGCGACGGATGACGCACGACGAGATCCTGTTCGTCAGCGGGCACGAGATGGGGCACTACGTGCTCGGGCACGCGTGGAAGACGCTTCTGCTGATGAGCGCGGGCGCGTTCCTGGCCTTCTGGCTCTGCGCGCGTCTCGTCGAGGGCTGGCTCGCGGCGTTTGGCCGGGACTGGGGCGTCGGTGGTGTCGGTGATCTGGCCGCGATGCCGGTGCTCGCGCTCTCGCTCACCATCGTCACGCTGTTCGTGATGCCCGGGATGAACGCGCTCAGCCGGCGCGCCGAGCACGAGGCCGACATCTTCGGGCTCGAGATCACGCGCGACAACGACGCCGCGGCGCGCGCGTTCCTCAAGCTCGCGCAGGACAACCGCTCGGATCCCGAGCCGACGCCGCTCGTGCGTGTGCTGCTCTACGACCATCCGCCGCTCGCGGAGCGCATCCGCTTCGCGCTCGACTATCGCCCGTGGGAGCACGGGCAGCCGGACCGCTACTACCGCCCGACGGCGCGATGATTCCCGCGGTCCGGAGCGACCGGCTCCGCCGCCGCGATCCTGTAGCGCCTGCTGGCACTGCGTTCGCGTACGGGCGACTGCAGCTCATTCCACCCGCGTCAGGAGCCGGACCCATGCAAAGCGGCCTGTTGACGTTGGTCCAGATCCTGCTGGTCGTCGTCACGCCCTTGATCGTCTTGTACCTGCGAGGCAACTGGCGCTTACGCGACATCACGGCGTGCCTGTGTCTGATCCCCGTGCTGTGGTATCTGACCTATGCACCGATCCACGAGTGGAGCCACGTCGTGGGAACGTACCTGGCCGGCGGGAGCGTGACCGACTACAAGCTCATTCCGCGTTTCTGGGCGGGCGAGTTCGGAGGTGCATGGATCACTCCTGCTGGACTCACGCACCCCTGGCAGAAGCTGGCGATGTCGAGCGCACCGTACGTCGCAGACCTTGCAAGCATCGCCGCAGGCATGAGTGTCCTGCGACGCCGGGCGTCCAGGAACGCATGGGTCGTGGGTCTTGTGTTCATGCTCCTGTGCCTCCGGCCTGCATTTGATTTCGTATGCGAGTCCGTGGGGCTTCTCAACGGCTTCCGGGGCGACCTCTACAACATCCAGGTGATTGTCGGAGAGCCGGCGCTCGGGTCGTTCGTCCTGGTTTCACTCGGGGTGTCCTTGCTTGCCATCCTGACCATCTTGAGACGCTATGCCGGGTTTCCCGGGAACGGGCCCCTCCAGTCACGCTCCTGGTAAAGAGAAGCGGCCTCCCGGGCATAGCCAGGCGGCCGCCGTATCCGTGTCCCGCTACGGCAGCGCGATCACGCGCCGCGTCACGTCGTCGTGCGCGGTCGCGAGCCGCACCAGGTAGAGCCCCGGCGCCACGCGCCGGCCCGCGCCGTCGCGCAGGTCCCAGTTCCACGCGAAGCGCGTCGCGTAGGGCGCGCCCGAGGCGCCGCGCGGGATCGTTTCGTGCCGTGCGCGCACCGTGCGGCCCTGCACGTCAATGATCTCGAGCGTGATCGGTCCCGCCTCCGGGGTCGCGAACGAGAGCGTGACCGCGCCGCGCGCGGGATTGGGCGCCGGCGGCGCGAACACGAGCCGGGCGGGCGCGGGCCCGTCGCCGACCGCCGCCGGCGCGGGCTGCATCGCGGGGTCGTACACGCACACGCGCAGCGTGTCGAAGTTCATGCCGTCGAAGTTGGTGCCCGCGTCGGAGAGCGATCTCCAGCGCAGCCGCACTGAGGACGCGCCCGCGACGGGGGAGAGGTCCACGCGGTCGGCGCGCCAGCGCCAGCGCGTGCCGCCGAAAACCGGCCTGCCCACGCCCGCGATGCTGACGGAGTCGCTGCTCACCGCGCCGTTGCCGGCGCGCGCCGTCCACGTGGCGCCGTCGAGGCTGGTCTCGAACAGCCCCGCGTCGAACTCCTGCTCGAACGCATAGCGGTCGTCGAAGAACGCCCACGCGTGCACGCCGTGCGAGAGGTCGAGCGGGGCCGTCAGCCGCAGCTGTCCCGTGTAGTTGGACGGGTAGACGCCTGCGGGCGAGTCGGCGATGTAGGCGCTGGGATGATCGGGGTCGTTGCTCTTCACGCCCCATGAGCCGCTCGTGAGCGTCCAGCTGCCGAGCGACTGGCAGGCGTCCACCAGCACGGTCGTGGGCACGCCGACCACCACCTCGACGGTGTCGCGGCAGCAGAGCCCCGCATCGTCGGTGAAGTCCACGCGGAAGCGCAGCATGCGGCCCGGCGTGACCGTGTCGGAGGCGGCCACGACGAACGACGCGCCCAGGTCGGGGTCGGCGCTCGCGAAGGAGCCGAGCGCGGGATAGGTCACGGGGCCCGAACGCACGGCGAGCTCCGGATCGATCGGGGTGAGTGTCGCCGCCAGGCCGGGCCCCGCCTGGCCGCTCGCGCCGATGTTGCGCGCGCGCACCACGAGGTGCGCCGTGTTGCCAGGTGCCAGCGCGCCCTCGGGCAGGCTCGCGCGTTCGACGCGCACCCACGGCCCCGCGATGCCGGCCGCCTGCCAGCACGGCCGCAGCACGGTCTCCGAGATCGCCGACATGCGCGAGGGCGACGGCCAGAAACCGTCGTCGGCGCCGCCCACCTCGGGCGTCCACGTGAACGCGCGCGGCTTGAGCAGAGTGTCGCCGTAGGTCCAGTCGCTGAACTCGCCGTTCACCGCGTACAGGATGCGCGGGCCAGGCCCCGCGACGAAGCCGTTGGTGAGCGTGAACTCGTCGCTCCACGTCTGGAAGCGAACCGAGTCCGGCGTGCCCACCGTGGTCCAGCCCCAGGGGTGCACGAACAGGTTGCTGTAGGTGTGGAACGAGAACCCGGCCACGGGCTTCAGCGCGGAGAACGCGTCGCGCTGGATGCGCGTCTCGGGCTCCGACCACGCCGAGGGGCCGCGATAGGTTTCGCTGCTCGCGGTGCCGCTCGAGCCGGCATTGTTGTAGCCCCACTGGTAGCCGAAGTTGCGGTTCAGATCCACGCCGTCGGCCGAGTCCGTGATGTGGTTGCCGTTGTTGTCGCGCAGGTTCTTGCGCCACATGCCGAACGTGCCCGTGCTGTCCCAGATCCGCCGGTTGTACTCGTAGCCATCGGGATTCGCGACGGGGACGATGTAGATGCGGCGTTTCTCCAGCAGGTACTTCGCGACCGGGTCCGAGGGGTAGCGCGCGAGCAGGTCGTCCACGAAGTTGAAGATCGCCTGCATCCCGCCGGGCTCGCGCGCATGCGTGAGCGCGCTGAAGAACGCCACCGGTCTCGTGTCGGTTCCCGCAACCGTGGTGCCGATCGCGAGTCCCCAGACCGGGCGGCCCTGGAGTGAAATCCCGAGCGTGTCGAGCCGGTCGCCGACCACGCCCTGCGCGTCGCTCGCGACCAGGTCGTCGAGCTTCATCTTCACCTCGGCGAGTGTCCAGTAGCCTCCGAGCGAGCCGGATCCCGCAGGGGGCAGCGCCTCAGCGCGAAAGCGCCCGTCGCCTCGCGCTGCGCTCCACACGCGCTTCGCCCTCACCGCGCCGCGCGCCGCCAGGTCGGCGCGCGCACGCTGTGCGGCGTGCAGGCCCGGGTCCTCGTCCACCACGGTGACGCTCGCCCCGAGCGCGGCGAGGCGCGCCTCGTCGCCGGGCCACGCGAGCACGTCCGCGCTCTCGCCCGCGCGGACACTCACCACGTCGAGGCCGGCTTCCTGGAGGCGCCCGAGCGTGACGTGCGAGTCGAGCGCCAGACGCAGCTGGCGCGGATTGGCGGCACCGGCGGGGGAGGTGGACAGTGTCGCGATGAGCGCAAGCACGGGCAGGAGGTGGGGAATGGGACGCATGCGGGACTCCGGAGCGTTGAAGGGTGAACAGAAAGTCTAGCGCGCCGGCTGCGTGAGTCGCCACCCTGGAAATTGCCACCCTGAAGATTGCCATGGAGATCGCGATTGTGGGGAAGTGCGCCACCCTGGAAATGCGGTACATCGGTGACCGCGACGTACGCGCGGCCCGCGACTGCCCGCCGTCGAGCGCGCGGGGCACGCGCTGGCCTCCCTCGCGCCCTCACGCGCCTCGCGCTGGCTTCGCACGCCGCGGCCGCGTACGCTGCCTGCCGCATGGATGATCGCGCGCTGGTCTGGCTCTTCGACGTGGACGGCACGCTGCTCCTCACCGAGGGCGCGGCCCGCCTCGCCATTGCCGCCGCGCTCGCCGAGCGGTTCGGGGTCGAGGACGATCTCGCGCACATTCCCATGGCGGGGCGCACCGATCCGCTCATCGTGGCCGACGCGCTCCGCCATCACGGCATCGCCGCCGACGGCGAGGGTGAGCGCCTGGCGCTCTGGCAGGCGATTCTCGCGAACATGCGCCGCATGATGTCGCCACCGCGTGGCGGGCTGCTGCCGGGCGCCGCGGATGTGGTCGCGCGCGTCGAGTCCGAGCCCGGTTGGGTGCCCGCGCTGCTCACGGGCAACGTGCGCGAGATGGCGCGCATCAAGCTGGGCGCGTTCGGGCTCTGGGACCGTTTCGTCTTCGGCGCGTTCGGGGACGAGGCGCCCGACCGCAATGCGCTCGCGGGCGTCGCGGTTGCGCGCGCCGCTGAACGCTGCGGCGTGCCGCCCGCGCGCTGCATCGTGGTGGGGGACACGGAGCACGACATCGCCTGCGCGCGCGCCGCGGGGGCGAAGGTGGTCGCGGTCGCGACCGGCGGACGCTCGCGCGGCCTGCTCGCGGCGCACGCGCCGGACCTGCTGCTCGATTCGCTGCTCGAGTCCGAGGCGCTCTTCGACTGGGCGAACGCGCTCGAACCCTGACGGGGGAGCGTGGCGGTGAAGGGGCCTCCGGCGCGGCCCGGTCAGACCTCGCCCTGCTCCTCGAGCTTCGCGTACGCGCCCTCGAAGAACGCCAGCGCGTCGTCGAGGTTGTGCGCGACCGCCGCGCCCGTGAACTCCACGAGCAGCGCCTCGACCGGCCGGTAGAGCACGGGAAAGTCGCAGCTGCGCAGCAGCGAGAAGTCGTTCATCGAATCGCCCATCGCCGCGACCTTGAAGCCCGCGTTCTTGAAGCCCGAAACGAGGCGTTCCTTGCGGCCGCGGATGCGCATGCGGATGCCGCTGATGCGGCCATCGCCGTCGACCGCGAAGCGGTTCGAGAACAGGTTCACGCCGCCCAGCTTCATGGCGAGCGGGTCGGCGAACTCGTGGAACGTGTCCGAGATGATGACCACGTTGCCCATCGCGCGCAGCCGGGCGATGAACTCGCGGGCGCCCAGGTAGGGCTCGACCGCGTGCGCCAGCGCCTGCAGGTCGGCCAGCCGCAGCCCCGCCCGGGTGGCGGCCTCCATGCGCCGGGCCATCAGCTCGTCGAAATCGCCGATGTCGCGCGTGGTGTAACCGAACTCGGGCAACCCGAAATGAGCGCCCAGCACGGGCCAGATCTCGGGCGCCAGGCACCCTTCGAGGTCGAGAGCGAAGATCATGGGTGCCACGCTAGCCCGGACTATTCATGAACCGCAAGCCGAGAGTGCGAGATGTGCGTCAGCCGCAAGAAGATCGGCCGGCCGGACCCACCTTCGGTGAGTACCCCGGAACCGTGCTGCCGGCACGATGAGGACAGCGGCAGGGTGAGCTTCGCCGCGGATGGCGCACGGATCGCGCTCGCGGGCCGATAGCTCATGAAGGGTCCGGGCTGGCCCGGCCCGTTCATGAACCGCGAGCCGGGACCGTGCCGGGCCTAAACGGACGCGGCGG
>CAIXRL010000286.1 GCA_903921835.1 Candidatus Eiseniibacteriota bacterium
CAGGTGCCGGCCCCCGCGCGTGCACCGGGCAGGCCCCTGGTGGCGGCACTGGGCATCGGCGTGTTGCTCACATGGAACGGCGCGGCGCTCGTGCGCAAGGTGGAGACGATGCCGTTCGAACTGCCGATCCTGCGCGCCGACCCGACCGTGGACCGGGCACGCATCGCGCTGCGCCTGCGCGACGATCTCGCGAAGGCGGCGCTGGCGCCGGGGGAGCGGTTGGTCTTCTGGTCGCCCTCGGCGATCGCGCTCGAGATGTCGCGCGGTCGCGATGCCGCCGGCGAGACCTACTGGGAGCGCAATGTGCGCACCGCGCTCGACGACGGCATTGGCCTGCGCGTGCTGTTCCCGCGGCTCGGAGGCGCGGAGTTCACACACGAGTTCCGGCCAGGGGAGCCCGGCGTGCGCTGGGCGCTCTACGCGCCCGACGGCCGGGTGGCGGTGATGACCTCCGCCGAGGTCGAGGCCGCGCTGCGTGCGGGGCAGGTGCCGCCGTAGGAGCCGGGCCGGCCATCTTGCCCCCGTTTCATCGCGAGCCGGACCGCTCCGAAGGCGAACCCCTTCCGGGGGGCTTCGGCTTCACACGCTTCGGCTTCACACGCGGTCAAACCCCGTGCATAATGCTGCCAACTCGGTATCGGGGGATACTGGGGAAGCCAAGACCTCAGGTGTGCGCCTTCCCGACTTCGGGGTGGGGTGTGGGTCGACGTCCTGCCGGAGTCGGCCTGATCCGCAACTGGCGCGCACGCTGGCACGCATGAATGGAGATCGCGATGGAACGGCCGCGTCAGGATGCATATGGGCTTCTGGATGCAGCGGGGCAGGGTGGGGATCACGTAGCAAGAACGCACAACACATTCGCCAGCCGGGCCGGCCGCGTGTGGCGCTCGCTGTTCGTCGCGGCACTCGTGGTGGCTTGCTCGGCATGGGGGCTGCTGGCGTCCGCGCGCTCCTGCAGGGCGCAGAATGTCGACACGCTGTGGACGGACAGCTTCGAGGGCGATTGGTCGTCCCGGTGGGCGGATGATCACGGGACCTGGGAGGTCGGCACGCCCACGAGCGGCCCGAATCTGACGCACTCAGGCACGAACCTGCTGGCGACCGTGCTTGCGGGCAACTATGTCGAGGGAGTCAACACGAGATTCTACCAGCTCCAGAGCTGGGTGGTCCCGACCGCGAGGGAGCACCCGCGGCTTCGCTTCTGGCATTGGTGGAGCATGGGTGGTGACGACGCCGGCTACGTCCAGATTCAAGTCAACGGCGGCGCGTGGCAGAACCTGGAGAGTTACGCCAGCCACAGCTGTAACCACTGGACCCGTGGCTTTGTCGATCTGACGGCATTTGCCGGCCAGACGGTGAAGCTCGGCTTCTTCTTCCATTCGGCAACTGATCGCTATGGCTATGCGTCCGTCGGACCTGGGTGGTACATCGATGACGTCACCGTCGAGACGGGTGACCGCTCTCTGTCGTGGCCCGTGGATTGGGAGAACGGCATAGGGAGCTGGTACGCCGACCGCGGGATGTGGGAGGTGGGTGCGCCCACCAGTGGTCCGAACGGCGGGCATTCGGGCGGTAACGTCGCGGCGACCATCCTGGATGGCACCTACTACGAGAACCTCGATTGCCGGCTCATCAGCCCGGCCTTTGTGGTGCCTGATTCGTCAGAACACCCTCGTCTTCGCTTCTGGCATTGGTGGAGTGACGGGGGGGACGATGCGGGCTATGTCCAGATCAGGATCAGGGGAGGCGCCTGGCAGACGCTGGAGGGCTATGGCGCTCACAGCAGCAACCGTTGGACGCGCGGCCTCGTGGACCTCGCGGCGTATGCCGACAGCAGCGTAGAACTAGCATTCTACTTTGCTTCGAGGACTGATCGCTACGGTTACTCGTCCGTGGGACCAGGCTGGTATCTCGACGACGTCACGATCGAAACCGGTGGAAGGCCAATCTACCCCATCACGACCTGGGAGGGCGCCAACGGTATCGGGGCATGGTATGCGGACCGGGGAACGTGGGAAGTCGGGGTGCCGACCAGCGGGCCGAGCGGCCCCTACTCGGGGACCAACGTTGCGGCGACGATCCTCGATGGCAATTACGACGAGAATCTCGACTGCAGGCTCATCAGCCCCCCCTTCCAATTGAAGCCGCCAACGGGCAGCACACCAGCGCTGCGCTTCCACACCTGGTACAGCTTCGGGGGTGATGATGCGGGCTACGTGCAGGTTCGGATCCGGCAGGGGGCCTGGCAGACGATTGGAAATTCCTTCCTTGGATCGAGCGGTGGGTCAACGGCCATGTCCAGCTATCCCTACATCGACATGTCGGCCTACACGGATTCCACGATCCAAGTGTGTTTCTACCTGGCATCGAGGACCGATCGATACGGCTATGCGTCCGTAGGCCCCGGCTGGTACATCGACGACGTCGAACTCGGGTACGCCGTCCCCACGCCCACCCTCCTCACCCGCTTCGACGCGAAGGTCACGGACGAGGGCATCCAGCTCGAGTGGCAGTTCGATCAGCCGGAGCGCCTGATCGCCACCACCGTCGAGCGGGCTCCGGAAACCGTGGGTCCCTGGGCGGTGCTACCACTCACACCCCAGCGCTCCGGCAGCCTCACCACGGCGCTGGATCGAAGTGCCGCCACCGACCAGAACAACCTCTACCGCCTGAACGTGGAGCTTGCCGATGGGAGCCGGGCCACGTTCGGACCCATCAGCGTCGCGTCGGTTCTCGCCGTGAAGGTGAGCGGCCTGAACGGGGTTGCTCCGAATCCCGCTCCGGGCAATGCGAGGATCGATTTCGCCATGGCGCGCGAAGACAACGTGCGCATCAGCGTGGTCGACGTCGCCGGGCGGCAGGCCGCCGTTCTCGCCAACGGGAAGATGGCCGCCGGCACCTACTCGATGATCTGGGATGGTCGCAAGGACGGCACGCGGGTTCCGGCGGGTGTCTACTTCGTCCGCTGGGAGTCCGCAGGCAGGACGATGAACCGCAGGCTCGTGCTGGTGAAGTAGGCGCCGCGGAAGGCGCGGGCACGACGGAGCACGCCGATGCAAGGGGAGCGGGGCCGGTTCGAACGGCCCCGCTCCCCGTTTCACGTGACGGAGCCGGTAAGGACGAACACCATGTCGACCACTCCCATTGCGGCCGCCGCGCCGATGGTGCAGATTTCCTCATCGTTGGGTGGGCGCTTGTGCGCGAGGCCAGCCAGGTCGCGTGCGCGGGCAGGGCCCAGCCCTTCCAGGGAGACCCCCGATGCTCCATCTCGATACCGGAAACACCGGGTTCATGCTGCTGTGCAGCAGCCTGGTGATGCTGATGACGCCAGGGCTCGCCTTCTTCTACGGCGGGCTCGTCGGGCGCAAGAACGTGCTCACGATCATGATCCAGAGTTTCATCTCGCTGTGCTGGACGACGGTGATCTGGTTCGTGTGCGGTTACTCGCTGTGCTTCTCGGGCGACGTGCACGGCATCATCGGCAACCTGGACATGGCCTTCCTGCGCGGGGTGACGCTGCAGACGCCGTCGCCCAACGACACCATCCCGCTCATCGTCTTCATCGCCTACCAGATGATGTTCGCCATCATCACGCCCGCGCTCATCACCGGCGCGTTCGCCAACCGCGTGACGTTCAAGGCCTACTTCATCTTCCTCACGCTCTGGCTGTTCTTCGTGTACTTCCCGTTCGTGCACATGATCTGGGGCGGCGGCTTCCTCCAGAAGTGGGGCGTGCTCGACTTCGCCGGCGGCATCGTGGTGCACAACGTCGCCGGTATCGCGGCGCTCGCGTCCGTGCTCTACGTGGGCAAGCGGCGCGCGGCCGACCCGGGGCCGCACAGCATTCCGCTGGTCGCGCTGGGCGCCGGCCTGCTGTGGTTCGGCTGGTACGGCTTCAACGCCGGCAGCGAGTTCCGCGTGGATTCGGTCACGGCGACAGCGTTCCTGAACACGGACATCTCGGCCTCGTTCGCGGGTGTGACGTGGCTGCTGGTGGAGTGGCTGACGACCCGCAAGCCCAAGTTCCTCGGGCTGCTGACGGGCTCCGTGGCGGGCCTGGCCACGATCACTCCCGCCGCGGGCTACGTGTCGCCGGCGGCCTCCGCGCTCATCGGCATCATCGCCGGCGTGGTGTGCTTCTACGCCGTGGCGCTCAAGAACAAGCTCAAGTGGGACGACGCGCTCGACGTCTGGGGGGTGCACGGCGTGGGCGGCTTCATCGGCATCATCCTGCTCGGCATCTTCGCGACGCAGTCGTACAACCCCGCCAGCTCGACCGGCCTGCTCGAGGGCAACACGGCCTTCTTCTGGAAGCAGGTCGTCGCCGTGTTGTTCTCGTCGGTGTGGGCGTTCGTCTTCACGTACGGCATGCTTTGGCTCATCGACCGGGTGGTGCCGGTCAAGGTCAAGGAAGGGGAGGAAGAGCTCGGCCTGGACGAGACGCAGCACGGCGAAAAGGCGTACGAAACCGGCGCGCTCTGAGTCAACCGCAAGGCCCGGCCGGTGCCGGGAAACAGCAAGCGGGGGCGGTGGGCCGAAAGGCCGACCGCCCCCACTCCGTTCCAGGAACGAGCGCGGCGTGCCGGGCGACCGACTGTGCTCCCGATCGGCCCCGAATCGACGCGGGCGCAAGCGCATCCAACATGGTGCCCGGTTCCATCCCGGTGTTCGCTGAGCCACTCGACCATCCCCGCGCTCGCGAAGGTCCCGTGCGGCCCTCGCGCCGCCCCGGGCCGATTCGAACCGCTATCTCCCAAGGCCCCGGAAGTCCCGACATGAACAAGCGGATGTTCCAGATGCTCGTGCTGGTCCTCGCGTTCGTCGCGGTGATCGGCTACGTGAAGTTCCAGCAGATTTCGGGCGCCATCACCGCCGGCAAGTCGTACGCGCCGCCGCCCGAGGCCGTCACCACCACCATCGCCGCCACGAGCGCATGGGCGTCGACCATCAACTCGGTCGGCAGCGTCGCGCCGGTGCAGGGCGTCACGCTCAGCGCCGACCTGCCCGGCGTGGTCGAGCGCATCGGCTTCGAATCGGGCGCCCGGGTGCGCGAGGGCGACGCGCTCGTCGTGCTGGACGCGCGGCAGGAGCGCGCGCAGCTCGCCTCGGCGCAGGCTCAGCGTGACCTGGCGAAGATCACGCTCGACCGCCAGCGCAAGCTGCTCGACCAGACCGTGATTCCGCAATCCGACTACGACATCGCCGCCGCGCAGTTCAAGCAGGCCGATGCCGCCGTGCTCGAGATCGAGGCGAGCATCGGGCGCAAGACCATCCGCGCGCCGTTCTCCGGCATCGCGGGCATCCGCCAGGTGAACCTCGGCCAGTACGTGCGCAGCGGCGACCCGATCGTACCCTTGCAGTCGCTGGACCGCGTGTTCGTGAACTTCGCGGTGCCGCAGCAGCGCATCGCGCAGCTGCGCGTCGGCGACGTCGTGGCCGCGGCGGCCGACAGCAGCGCGCGCGAGCGGCTCTCCGGGCGCATCACCGCCATCAACCCGGTTGTGGACGACGCGACGCGCAACGTCCAGGTGCAGGCGACGGTCGCGAACCGCGGCGGCGCGCTGCGCCCCGGCATGTACGTCTCGGTCACCGTGGCGGTCGGCGCAAAGCAGAAGGTCATCGCGCTGCCGGCGTCGGCCATCAACTTCGCGCCCTACGGCAACTCGGTCTTCATCGTCGAGGACCTCAAGGGTCCCGGCGGCGCGACCTACCGCGGCGTGCGCCAGCAGTTCGTGAAGCTGGGCGCCTCGCAGGGCGACCTCGTGGCGATCACCGACGGCGTGAAGGCCGGGCAGGTGGTGGTGACCTCGGGCGTGTTCAAGCTGCGGACCAGCGCGGCCGTCACGATCAACAACTCCGTCCAGCCGTCCGCGAGCGCCAACCCGCAGCCCCAGGACAACTGATGCGCATCACCGACCTCTTCATCAAGCGGCCGGTCCTCGCGATCGTCGTCAACCTGGTGATCCTGATCGCGGGGCTGCAGGCGGTGCGGTCGCTCAGCGTGCGGCAGTTCCCGCGTACGGACATCGCCGTGGTCAACGTGACCACCGCCTACGTGGGCGCCAACGCCGACCTGGTGCGCGGCTTCATCACCTCGCCGCTCGAGCGCGTGATCGCCAGCGCCGACGGCATCGACTACGTGGAGTCCTCGAGCACGCAGGGCGTCAGCAACATCACGGTGCACCTGAAGCTCAACTACGACACCAACGCGGCGCTCACGCAGATCCAGTCCAAGGTCGCGCAGGTCCGCAACGACCTGCCGCCCGAGGCGCAGGCGCCCGTGATCCAGGTGCAGACGGCCGACGCGCAGTTCGCGGCCATGTACCTGGGCTTCTCCTCGAAGGACCTGGACCAGAACCAGATCACCGACTACCTCACGCGCGTCGTGCAGCCGCGTCTGAGCGCCATCAGCGGCGTGTAGCGCGCCGACCTGCTGGGCGGTCGCACGTTCGCCATGCGCATCTGGCTCAAGTCCGAGGCCATGGCCGCGTACGGCCTGTCGCCCTCTGACGTGCTCAGCCTGCTCGCGCGCAACAACTACCTCGCCGCGCTCGGCCGCACCAAGGGCTCCATGGTGTCGGTGAACCTGGTCGCCAACACCGACCTGAAGACGCCCGAGGACTTCCGCAAGCTGGTCGTGAAGCAGTCCGGCGGCGACATCGTGCGGCTCGGCGACATCGCCGAC
This sequence comes from Candidatus Eiseniibacteriota bacterium, assembly GCA_903921835.1. Classification (GTDB taxonomy): domain Bacteria; phylum Eisenbacteria; class RBG-16-71-46; order RBG-16-71-46; family RBG-16-71-46; genus CAIXRL01. The sequence goes on from CAIXRL010000286.1 coordinate 6,686, forward strand.
GTCGTGCTGGGCGCCGAGGACTACGACGGCGACGTGCGCTTCAACGGCCAGACCGCCACGTTCATGGGCGTCTGGGTGCTGCCCACGGCGAACACGCTGGACGTGATCCGCCGCGTGCGCGAGGAGATGAAGGACGTCCAGGCGCAGCTGCCCGTCGGCATGACCAGCGGCATCCCGTACGATTCGACGCGCTACATCGAGGAGTCGATCCACGAGGTGCTCAAGACGCTGACCGAGACGCTGCTCATCGTCATCCTGGTCATCTTCCTGTTCCTGGGCTCGGTGCGCGGGCTGATCATTCCCGTGGTCGCGATTCCCATTTCGCTCATCGGTGCCGTGTTCCTCATGCAGCTGTGCGGCTTCACCATCAACCTGCTGACGCTGCTCGCGGTGGTGCTCTCGGTGGGATTGGTGGTGGACGACGCCATCGTCATGGTGGAGAACATCGAACGGCACGTGCACGAGGGCAAGCCACCCATGCAGGCGGCGCTGCTGGCCGCCCGCGAGCTGCTCGGGCCGATCATCGCCATGACCATCACGCTGGCCGCGGTGTACCTGCCCATCGGCATCCAGGGCGGGCTCACGGGCGCGCTCTTCCGGGAGTTCGCGTTCACGCTCGCGGGCGCCGTCGTCGTTTCGGGCGTGGTCGCGATCACGCTCTCGCCCATGATGGGCTCGCGCATGATCCGCGCCGGCGACAGCGAGCGCGGCTTCGCGGGGCACATCAACCGGCAGTTCGAGCGCCTGCGCCTGAAGTACATGCAGGTGCTGGCGGGCACGCTGAAGCAGCGGTCCGTGGCGCTCGTGCTGTGGGCGATCGTGGTCGCGCTCATCGTGCCGTTCTACATGTTCTCGCAGCGCGAACTGGCCCCGTACGAGGACCAGAGCGTGATCTTCGGCATCGTGCAGGCGGCCCCCAACGCGACGCTCGACCAGACGCAGCTGTTCGCGTCGAGGATCTACGACGTCTACCGCTCGTTCCCCGAGACGAAGAACACGTTCCAGATCACCAATCCCGGCGGCGGCTTCGCCGGCATGGTGACCGTGCCGTGGGCGGAGCGTCACCGCAGCACCGCGCAGATGCTGGTGCCGGTCTCCGCCGCGTTCTCGAAGCTCGCAGGCATCCGGGCCATCGCGGTCACGCCGCCGGCGCTGCCCGGGGGCGGCAGCTTCCCCGTGGACTTCGTCATCGCCAGCACGGCGGAACCCCAGCAGCTCGCCGCGTTCGCGAACGGCATCGTCCAGAAGGCGTACACGAGCGGCAAGTTCATCTTTCTCGACACCGACCTCAAGTTCGACCAGCCGCAGGCGGAGGTCGTGTTCGACCGCGACAAGGTGCGCTCACTGGGAGTGGACCTGAGCAGCGTCGGGCAGGACCTGTCCACGATGCTGGGCGGCAACTTCGTCAACCGGTTCAGCATCCAGGGGCGCAGCTACAAGGTGATCCCGCAGATTCGCCGCGGCGAGCGCCTCACCGCCGACCAGCTGCAGTCCATCTACGTGCGCGGGCCGAACGCGACGCTCGTGCCGCTGTCGACGTTCGCCACCATCAAGACCACCACCGAGCCGCGCGAGCTGAAGCGCTTCCAGCAGCTCAACGCCGTGCGCATCACGGCGGTGATCCCGCCGGGCGTGCCGCTCGACCAGGCGCTGGGCGTGCTCGAGGGCGAGGCGAAGAAGGTGCTGCCGCGCGGCTACTCGATCGACTACGCCGGCCAGTCCCGGCAGCTGCGCACCGAGGGCGGCAAGTTCCTCGCCGTATTCCTGCTGTCCGCGATCCTGATCGGGCTGGTGCTGGCCGCGCAGTTCGAGAGCTTCCGCGACCCGTTCGTGATCATGACGGGCTCGGCGCCGCTCGCGGTGTCGGGTGCGCTGCTGTTCACGTTCCTCGGCTTCACGTCGCTGAACATCTACAGCCAGATCGGGCTCATCACGCTGGTCGGGCTCGTGGCCAAGAACGGCATCCTGATCGTGGAGTTCGCGAACCACCTGCAGGAGACTGGTCTCGGCAAGGCCCAGGCCGCAATCGAGGCCGCAGGGACGCGATTGCGGCCCATCC
>CAIXRL010000287.1 GCA_903921835.1 Candidatus Eiseniibacteriota bacterium
AGAGACGGTAGTGGACGCTGGCCACCAGCCATGCCGCGGCGAACGCGATGCCGCACCACGCGAGCTGCTTCATCCACAGGCCCTGGTGCGCCCCGGGGATCGACGTGGCGCTGTACACCGTGAGCAGGCCGATGATCACGAGCCCGAGCGTGGAGAGCGCGAGCGGCCAGTCCAGGTAGGGCATGCGGAACCTAGTCAACGTCCCCTCCCGTCGTGTCGGCCCTGGCGGAGTCGCGCCGCGCCGCGGCGCGCGCGATGGTCAGCGAATCGCCGAGCAGCACGCGCCGCAGCACGCGCGCCGCGAGCGGCGCGCACACGCTGCCGCCGTGGCCGGCGTTCTCGGCCACGAACGCCATCGCGAGTGTGGGATTCCCGGCGGGCGCGTAGCAGATGAACAGCCCGTGAACCTTGCCGTGCGGGTTCTGCGCCGAGCCGGTCTTGCCGGCCACCGCGATGCCGGGGACGCGCGCCGCGTGCGCGGTGCCCGCCTCGACGACCTTCTGCATCGCTTCGTGCAGAGCGGCCCAGTCCCCCGGATCGGCCTCGAGGCCGGATTCGACGGGCTTCCCGACCCGGAACTCGGGCGCTCCCTGGATCGAACGCACGACGTGCGGACGGATCGCGTGGCCGCCGTTGGCGACGATCGATACCATCGTCGCCAGCTGCAACGGCGACACGAGCAGCTCGCCCTGCCCGATGCCCAGGTTGAGCAGGATGCCGCGCGGCCAGTGCCCCGACTTGAAGTGCCGGCTGTAGTACTCGTCGGTCGGGACCAGCCCGCGCGTCTCCGCCGGCAGGTCGATGCCCGTGCGCTCGCCGAGCCCGAGCGCGTGCGCGACCGACTGCAGGTGGTCCAACCCCAGCTTGAGCCCGAGCTGGTAGAAGTAGACGTCGCACGAGAACTGCAGCGCGCTGACGAGGTCGAGCGAGCCGTGCCCTTTGGGGTCCCAGCACGCGAAGCGCCGGCCGCCGAAGTTGAATCCCCCCGAGCACGCGACCGGCATGTGCGAGTCGGGCGCGACGAGCCTGAAGTGCATGCCCGCGAGCATCGTGACCACCTTGAACGTGGAGCCCGGCGGGTACGCGCTCTGGATGGCGCGGTTGAGCAGCGGGTTCCCGCCGTCCGCGGAGAGTTCCTGCCAGCGGGCGAACGAGATGCCGCGCGAAAACTCATTCGGGTCGAAGCTCGGCTTGCTCACCATCGCGAGCACCGATCCGTCGCGGGGATCCATCACGACGGCGGCGCCGTGCGCGATATCGGCCATCGCCTCCTCGAGCGAGCGCTGCGCGACCAGGTCGATCGTGAGCGTGACGTCGTGCCCGGGCACCGGCAGCCGCGGCGGCCCCTCGCTGAGCGTCGAGACGCGCTTGCCCATCGCGTTGACGACCACGAACTCGGCGCCGTCCTGCCCGCGCAGCATTTCCTCGTACTTGCGCTCGACGCCGCTCTTGCCGATCAGGTCGCCGAGCCGGTACCCCGCCTCGGCCCGCTCCTCGAGCTCCTGGTCGTTGATCTCGCCGGCATATCCCAGGAGCTGCGCGCCGAGCGTGCCCCCCGGGTAGCGCCGGATCGGCGCGACCTGCACGTCCACGCCCGGCAGGTCCGCGCGCATCTCCTCCACGGCGGCCATCACCGCGTACGGCGCGTTCCGCCGCAGCATGGCGGTCTGGCCGGTGCGGTTGGCCTCCTCGACGCGGCGGCGGATCGCGAGCGTGTCGTCCTGCACGAGGGCCGAGATCTTCGCGAGCCAGTCGGAGTGGATCCTCGCCCGCGCGCGCGAGATGCTCTCGGCCGGCATGGGCCGGAAGATCACGTCGAAGCTCGGCTGGTTGTCCGCGAGCAACCGCCCCCGGCAATCGCGGATCGCGCCGCGCGGCGCCCGCAGCACATCGAGGCGGATGCGGTTCTGCTCCGCGAGGCGCTGGAGTTCGTCGTGCTGGACGACCTGCAGGCGCAGCAGCCCCAGCAGCACGAGCGCGAAGCCCGCGAGCACGATCGTCGCGAGCGCCGCGAAGCGATCGTCCCTAACCCTGCGCGGCGGTCCCGGGGGCATATCCGAAGAGCGGGCGGCCGGTGAGCCTGCG
>CAIXRL010000288.1 GCA_903921835.1 Candidatus Eiseniibacteriota bacterium
ACGGGATGGACGCGCTCGCCGAAGAGCTGACGTCGCCGAGGAAGTAGCGGCTGGCGGCGCGCTTCGTGCCCGTGGCCGGCGGGACGCTGCGTCCCGCCGGCCGCGGGCTCATGAATAGTCAGGGCACGCGTCAGGCGGCCTTCGGCACCGGCCCGCTGGCGCGCACGAGCACGTCCATGACGCGCGCCTTGTTCAGCAGCCGAGTTCCGAGCCGCATGCGCAGCGGGAAGAAGGCGTCGTCGCCGTTCAGGTAGTCGGAGGGACGGTTGAACTCGTGCGGCATCTCCATGGAGATGACGCCGTCGAGCGTCTCCCCTCCCGCGAGGCGCACGCGCACCAGTTCCTCGCGCGTCGCCAGGTACGGCGCGGGGATCACGAGATGCGGGTCCACGGACGCGTCCGGCTCGGCCCATTCGACGTGGTCGCGCGTCACGAGCAGCACGGCGTCGCCGTCGGAGAGCCGGAACGGCAGGATCCGCGGCGAGGCGTTCAGGCACTCGAGCAGCGTCTCGGGCCCCTCGTGGTGCTCGGCGCGCGGGAACAGCGCGATGAGCCCGGCCAGGGGCGGAGCCCCGATGCGGGCGAGACGGACAGGGACGCGGATCTTCTGCACGTACTGCGGCATCGCGACCTTTCTCCAGGGTGGAGTTCCCCGTGGGTTATCGGCCGTACCTGCCGCGAGTTTGAGCCGGACCATGCGCCGAGTTCGGCGTGCAGCGCGGGTCGCGCGAGGCCGAAGACCCGGGGGTAGAGTACCCGGCCCGCGAGCACGCGGGGCGGGCCTTCAGCGACTGCGACGCGGGAGCCCATGGCGCGAATCGACGCGATCCTGAAACTGGTCAAGGAGCAGGGTGCCTCCGACCTGCACATGACGACCGGTTCGCCGCCGATGGTGCGCATCAACGGCGAAATCACCCCCATCCCCTACGAGCCGCTCACGCGGGAGATGAGCGAACTGCTCCTGTTCGAGATCATGGACGCGCCGGTCCGGGCGCGCTACGACCAGAACAAGGACGTGGACTTTTCGTACGAGGTGCCGGGCGTCGTGCGCGTGCGCTGCAACCTCTACGAGCAGAGCAAGGGTCCTGCAGGCGCGTTCCGCGTGTTGCCGAGCCAGATCCTCTCCCTGGAACAGCTCGGGCTGCCGGAGCACCTGACCCGCCTCACCGAACTCGCGCGCGGCCTGGTCGTCGTGACCGGACCGCCCGGCACGGGCAAGTCGAGCACGCTCGCGGCGCTGCTCGATCACATCAACCGCACGCGCAGGAAGCACATCCTCACCATCGAGGATCCGATCGAGTACCGGCACCAGAACAAGCAGTGCCTCATCACGCAGCGCGAGATCGGCCGCAACACGCCGAGCTTCGCCAAGGCGCTCCACGGTGCCCTGCGCGAGGATCCGGACGTGATCATGGTGGGCGAGATGCGCGACGTCGAGACCATGGCGCTCGCGATGACCGCGGCGGCGACGGGCCAGCTCGTGTTCGCCACCCTGCACACCATGAGCGCCACCCAGACCGTGGACCGCATCCTCGACTCGTTCGACGGTGAACGGCAGTCGCAGGCGCGGCTCATGCTCTCCGAGTCGCTCAAGGGCGTGCTCGCGCAGCGTCTGATCCGCAGGTCCGACGGCCGCGGCCGGGTGCCCGCGCTCGAGGTGCTCATCGGCACGTCCGCGGTCGCCGCGCTCATCCGCGAGAAGAAGACCTTCCAGCTCCAGTCGGTCATCCAGACGGGACGCAAGGAGGGCATGCAGAGCATGGACGAGGCGGTGATGCAGCTCGTGCGCGACGGCGCCATCACGCCCGAGGACGGCGCGGCGCACCTCTCGAGCAGGGATCTCCTGCCCGCGCTCGAGCGCATGGCGCCCCCGGGACCGCGCGCGCAGGCGGCCTGATGCCCGGCGAGGTCGTGCTGACCGGACAACTCGGGCTGCTCAGCCTGTTCGATCTCGGGCAGCTCCTCATGCTCAACGGCACAACCGGCGAGATGAGCGTGACCGCCGACGGCCGGCGCGGCTACCTCTACTTCGTCCGCGGCCAGATCGTGAACGCGGTCGACGACGAATACCACGAGGGCGAAGGCGCGGCGTACCGGCTCTTCACGTGGCGGAGCGGGACCTTCGAGTTCCGCCCCGAGGCCCCGACCGACTCGCGCGCGATCTCCACCAGCACCGAGGGCCTGATGATGGAGGCCGCCCGGCGCATGGACGAAGAGGGCCCGGGTGAATCCACCGACGTGGCCGACCGGCTCGCCCGGCGCGCGAGCAGCCTGGAGGCCCTGCGGCTCGCGTTCGACTCGGTCGCGAACCAGGCACGGCCCGTGGCGGAGGGGGGCGCCCCGACCGGCTCGCCGTTCGGGCTGCTGCAATCGTCCGCCGACGCCCTGCTCCTGCGGCCGCACGCCGTGCCGCGCGTCCGCCTTGCGGGCCGCTGGCGCGCCGCAGGCGCGGAGCCACTCACGCCGGGCGCGCTCGACCAGCTGATCGCGCGGCTGCTCGAGG
>CAIXRL010000289.1 GCA_903921835.1 Candidatus Eiseniibacteriota bacterium
TAGGCGGAGGCGGATTCCTGCCCGACCTGGCGATCACGGGAGAGGCGATGTTGCCGCCGATCACGGCGGGAGTTCCCGACCGGCCGGTCACGACCGAGCTGCCCCTGCTCGAGCTGTCCGCGCCCTACCCGAACCCCTCGCGGGGTGACCTCACGCTCAGCTACGCGGTGCGGAATCCCGGCCACGTGCGCCTGCAAGTGTTCGACCTCCAGGGTCGCGTGGTGGCGACGCTGGTGGACGGCAATGTCGGTGCCGGCGTGCACCCGGTGCCGGGCTTGCGCCAGGTGGGCAGCCGCGGTCGCGCGCTGCGCGCCGGTGTCTACCTGCTGCGGCTGCAGGAAGGGCAGCTGCTCAGGACCCGTCGCATCGTGCTGATCCCGTGATGTCCTGCTAGCGATCCGCAGTGACACGGAGGCCACCTCTCTCGGAGGGGTGGCCTCCTGTCGTGCCGCGCGATTGCAGGTCGCGATGCACGTGCTCGCCGGGGCGCGTTCGGATCGTCAGGCGCGCGGAGTGCGTCCGCCGTCGGGTGAACGACGCACACGTTCACGCGAAGTTCATGCGTTGTTATCCGGTTCCTCTCGGATTCCCGCAGACACTGGCACTTGAGCCATGTTGCGTTGAGGGGCTGCCCGGGCTCCCCCCGCAAGAACACTGAGGGGAACTGCTCCATGCGCGAGAGGGCCCGTGTCCATCGCTGTTGGCCGGGGGGTACCTCTGGAGTCCCCTGGGAATCCTGCGGTCCCTCGCGTGCGATCGGCGCCCAGGGGAGCCTGCAGAAACCTCGGATTCTCTACGGCATTCTGGGTTTCCCCTCAAAGAGACCCCGTCTTCGCGGAAACCTGAGAGGAGCCTGATTTGCGGCTTCACGGCCGGGTCTCACGGGGTGGCCGGCCGCTGGTGGAGGCCTGCGATGGATGAGCCGCCTCGCAGGTCGTTCCGCGACGCGCTTCCGTACTTGCAGAAAGGAGAAGTGCGCAACGTGTCCACATTTCGCGTGAGTGACATCGGTGTGATTGAGAAGGCACCCACGTCACCAGCATCTCTGCGCAACAAGCTGAGTGACATGATCCTGAGGTCGGTATCGGCGCGCGCCAAGGTCGAGTTGGTGAACCAGGACACCGGCGAGTAGCGCATCGTGCTGCAGGGCACTCTGGACCGCGAGGAATCCCGGTTCGACGAGTCGTACTGACGAGCGAACCGCAACATCGCGGAAGGAGAAGCACATGCCGAACCATTCGCTGGATGATCTCGCGACTCTCGAGCGGACTTCGCAGTCCCCGCAGACACTCTGCGACCCGTTGTCGGGCGTGCTGAGCCATTCGGTCTTCGCGAAGGTCAAGGTCGAGAGCTGCGATCATGGAACCGGGCAGTATCGAGTGGTACTCCGCGGAACCCTGGACACGACCGAGCCCGACTTCACGATCGGCAGCTGATCGCACGCCGCCGCGGCAGGACCTGCGGGGGGGCCCCGGTCCGCGGCGAACGAGGCCAGGCGGGGGGCATGATCCGGTTGCACGACATGAGGCACGGTCCGTTCGAGGCGATCGAAGAGCTGAATCCGCGGGCTGTCGCGGGGCGGCTCAGGATTTGTATCACCGTCGACACGGAGTCGTGTCCATGCCTGCCGGAAGCCTCGCTCGTGGCCCGGTTGCTCGCGGGATTCCCGGGACTTTCCCGGCACGGATGCCGCGCGCGAACCGCCAGCGCCCCTTCGCCCACCGCCGGCACGCGCATCCTGCTGGTGGAAGGCGAGCCGAGCGCCAACCAGGCGCACCCGCTGGAGCATCTCGTGCTCGACCTGCTCGGCGTCTTCGAACCCAGCGTGCTGCGCAGTGGCGTCACCCGCGCGTGGCAGGAACCGCCGGAGCGCAACGACATCTTCATCGAGCGCCGCGACCTCGCGACGGGCACGGGCACGGCCGCGATCTCGCTCGCCATGCTGGCGTTCGAGAACGCGCTCGAGGACAGGCCGCTGACGCCACTCTTCGGCGACGTCGTGCGCGTGTGGTCCGTGTTCGCGCAGGCCCAGGCCGCGCCCGTGAGCCCGCGTCACGTCGCGCATCGGTCGGGACTGCCGCGCACGCGCGTCGAGCAGGCGCTCGCCGTGCTGACGGACAACCGCCTGCTGCGGTCCGAGCCGTTCGCGGTCCATATCAGCGGCGAGACGCACTTTCGCACCCGCTGAGCACCCGCCGGCTTCGCGGCCTTCGCCCGGGGCACCGCGTCGGCGCCGGCCTGCCGCACGCGGGCTCCACCTCCTCGTCGCGCACCGCGCGGAGCGCTGGCCGCATCCAATGGGGTCCCCTATGCTGCGTCCACCATGGCCTTCCGAAAGATCGATCGCATGAGCTCCGGCACCCCGCGGCGCGTCCGCGCCGACCCCGCCGACACGCCCACCCCGCGCGTCGAGTTCCGCCAGATGTGGCCGATGATCTGGGAGCTCGTGGCTCCGCGGAAGTGGATGCTCGCGCTCGGCATGCTGCTCATGGCGATCAACCGCGTCAGCGGCCTGGTACTGCCGGGCTCGAGCAAGTTCCTGCTCGACGACGTGCTGGGCGTGCAGGTGGGCAGCCGCGCCGGCGCGCCCGTGAAGCCGGACCTGCTCGACCAGCTCTGGGCGCCGCTGCGTCATTTCGTCCACGCGCCGGCGCACACGCCGGGCATTGGCAACGCCGCGCTGCTCGTACCGCTCGTGCTGGTCGTGGTGATTGCGACGCTGGCGCAGGGCGCGACGTCGTTCGCGCTCACGCAGCTGCTCTCCAAGGAGGCGCAGCGCCTGATCGCGGAGATGCGCCAGCGCGTGCACGCGCACGTGTCGCGACTGCCCGTCAGCTACTACGACAGCAACAAGACGGGCGCGCTGGTCTCTCGCATCATGAACGACGTCGAAGGCGTGCGGAACCTGATCGGCACAGGTCTCGTCGAGTTCGTGGGCGGCCTGGTGACGGCCGCGCTGTCGCTCTACGTTCTGCTGCGCCTCAACGCGGTCATGACGCTGCTCGCCGCGGGCGTGCTCGTGGGCTTCTCGCTCGTGCTGAGCCGCGCGTTCACCGTCATGCGCCCCATCTTCCGCGAGCGCGGACGCATCACCGCCGACGTGACGGGCCGGCTGACCGAATCGCTGGGCGCGGTGCGCACCGTGAAGGGCTACCACGCCGAGGCGCGCGAGCAGGGCGTGTTCGCCGGGGGAGTGAAGCGGCTGCTCGACAACGTGCTCGCCACGCTCACCGCGCAGTCGGTGATGCAGCTGTCCAGCTCGTTGCTGATGGGGCTGGTCGGCGCGGTGATCATGTTCGTCGGCGCTCGCCACATGCTGGCCGGAACGCTCACGCCCGGCGGCTACTTCTCGTACACGATGTTCCTCGGCTTCCTCATCGCGCCCGTCTTCCAGGTCGTCGCCATCGGCACCCAGCTCACCGAGGCGATCGCGGGGCTCGAGCGCACGCGCGAAGTCCTGGGCGAGAACCCCGAGGACGAGGACCCGCGGCGCACCGTGTCCATGCCGCGGCTGCAGGGCGCCTTCGCGTTCGAGCACGTGGACTTCGCCTACGAAACGGCCAGGCCCGTGCTGCACGACGTCTCGTTCGCTGCGGAACCCGGCTCGGTCGTCGCGCTGGTGGGCTCGTCGGGTTCGGGCAAGAGCACGATCATCGGGCTGCTCGCCGCGTTCCACGCGCCACAGGAGGGCCGCGTCACGGTGGACGGCGTGGACCTTTCCACCGTGCGGCTCGATTCGTTCCGCACCCAGCTCGGCGTGGTGCTGCAGGACACGTTCCTGTTCTCGGGGACGATCCGCGAGAACGTCGCGTTCTCGCGACCCGACGCGAGCGAGGCGGAAGTCCGGGCGGCCTGCGAGATCGCGCGCGTGAACGAGTTCACGGACCGGTTCGCGGAGGGTCTCGACACGATCGTCGGCGAGCGCGGTGTGAAGCTCTCCGGCGGCCAGCGCCAGCGCGTCTCGATCGCGCGCGCCATCCTCGCCGACCCGCGCCTGCTCATCCTGGACGAGGCCACGTCGAGCCTCGATTCCGAGAGCGAGGCGCTCATCCAGGCAGGGCTCGCGCACCTCATGCAGGGCCGGACCACGTTCGTGATCGCCCACCGGCTCTCGACCATCCGGCGTGCGAACCAGATCCTCGTGGTCGAGAACGGCCGCATCCTGGAGCGCGGCGACCACGCCGAGCTCTACGCGCTGAACGGCCGGTATCGCGACCTGTACGACCGCCAGCACGGGCTCGAGCAGAATCTCTTCCTCGCGCCCGGCGAGGGCGACCTCGTGCCCGACGCGGACGGCAACGGCGGTCGCGCGGCGCCGGCGCCCGGCATGCTCGACCTGATGCAGGGACGGGGGCGGTAACCGGGCGCGGCGGTACCGCTGTAGCCGGCCACGTAGACCCGCGTCTTGCTGACGCGACGGCTCGCGCCCATCAGGGTCCTCGCGCTTGCTGGACTCGTCGGCGAGAGGAGCGTCCGGGGAATGGGATCGCTCGGCTCGGGTTGAGGCGACGGGGCCCTGCGATCGGGAACGGGGGCCAATGATGGACTCCAGCGGTCTTCGCGCAGCAGCTGGCCCGCCCCGGGGAGTTGCGTCTTCGCTTCCGCACGCTGGTCGATGGGCCTCGAATGATCGAGAGGGGCAGGAGCTCCATGATTCGGATGCGCGCGGTCAACCTCGGTTGTCCACAGGGGCCAGAACCCGGAGCGGAGGCGGAGTTCGGTTGCGCAAGCGGGCTCGTGCCGCACCTGAGGGCTTCGCGTGCCCCGGCGCACATGTCGACGGCCATAGGAATGCTACCGCCGCCTGGACCGCCTCGGGTGCCGGCGGCAGGTCGCCCACTGACCTGTGCGGCCTGCGCCGATTGCGCTCTTCCCGCCACGCCTCGATCGCCACCTGCGCCTGCCCCAGTGTGGGGGGGATTCCCCGGCGCAGAGTTGCGTCGTGGCGCCGTACTCGAAGACCTCTGCAATCCCGAACCGCCGTGTCCGCGACAGGCGCCGATTGCCTTCGAGCGAAGGCCCCGCAACTCGCCTTCGTCAGACCGTCAGCGAAGCACGACAACGGGATGCGCCGACGCCGCGCCATCCGAAGCGCTCGCGCGCACCATGTAGATGCCCGGCGCCAGCGGTCGGCCGCCGGCGTCGCGCACGGCGAGCGGGAAGGAGCTTGCGCCGGCCGGAGCATTGTAGCTTTCGCGGCGAATCGACCGGCCCGCAAGATCGATGAGCTCGATGCGAACGGCACGCGCGCTCGGCGAAGAGAATCTCAACGTGAGCGTGGCGCCCCCGGACACCGGCGACGGCGAGGGCCGCGCGAAGAACGTGGCTGCACCCGGCGGCGCCGGCGCCGGGACCGTGAGCACCCCGCCCGCGCCGACGAGGTTTGCGGCGAGGTTCCAGCCGCTCACGGGATCGGCGCCATCCCATCCCACGATCATGTCGGCCCCCGAGTGCGCGACCGAGACCTGCCTGCGCCAGACGTCGCCGCCATGGCGGATCGTCACGCCGCCCGGCCAGCGCGACGCGCCGCCGGGCCCGTAGTGCTCGCCGACGATATCGTAGGCGCCATAGCTCCCGGTCGCGGCCGCGAGGTACAGCCCATCGTTGCGGTCGTCCTCAGCGTCCCATGAGTTGACTCCCATCTGGTCCTGCACATCGAGCAGCGTCAGGCCGTTCGTCCCCCATTGCGACGTGAACGTGCCGTCGAATCGCTGACCGGCCACCTGCAGACCGCTGCCCGCGACCATGCCCCACGCGACGATCACGCCCGGCCCCGCCGTCCGAACCAGGTGCACCGAGAAGACCGGCGCCTGCGTTCCGCTCACGGGGAGACCATCGGTTGGGCCGAGCACGGTTCCGCCCGCGCTCACGCGTTGCGCGATCACCTGCAGCCAGCCGGGGCGCCGGTCCAGCCATGCGATGAAGAAGCTGCCGTCAGAAGCACCGACGGCGCACGGCTCGTACTCGTGCGCGGGATACGCGCAGATCTCGACGCCGTTGGTCACCCAGGCTGGATGCCCCTGCCGGTCGAACCGCTGTGCATACACGTTCCAGTACGTCAGCGAGCGCCAATCGGTCCAGGCGAACAGCGCCCCGAGGGTGGTGGCGAAGATGTACGGCGTGCTCTGGCTCGAGGATTCGGGCGCCACCGCGAGCCCATTCGCCGGCGCCCAGAGCAGCGCGCCGTCCCGTCCGATGCGCTGCGCGTAGATGTTCTGGGCAGCCGCGCCAGCGCGATCGTCCTGCCACGCCACGTACGCGTCGAGCGAGTCGCCAGGCGCGAGCACGACCGAACGCGCGTGCGCCGCCGGGACCGCGCACACCGCGACACCCGTGCCGGCCCACGCGGGAGCACCCTCTCGCGTGATGCGCTGGGCGTGGAGATCTCCCGCGGTGTCGGCGCGGAAATCGACCCACGTGACGAACGCACCTCCGGTGCCGTCCGGCACCAGGCACGGCGCGTTCTGCCTGGCATCGGGCGCGCTGATCACCAGTCCCGTGTCGCCAAACATCGGCCGGCCGTACAGGTCGAGGTGTTGCACGCGCACGTGCGTGAGCGGGTCACTGGCGTGATCCTCGAACGCGAACCAGACACCCCCCAGCTCATCACCCGCACAGGCGAGTGCATCCTGGTCGCCGGGCCCCTGCGCGACAGGCGCGGCGGCACTGGGGTCGCGCGGCCAGTCGGCGTGGGCCGAAGTGGCGGAAGCGAGCGAGAGCAGGAGCACGGCGATTCGAAGGGCCGGGGTGTTCATTGGAGCCTCCAATCCATGGGAAGGGCAGCACGACCCTCGGGAGCTTGCCTAATGTGAAGCATGTCTGCCCCGTCCTTGTGGGCCTCCTCCCAAAGGCGGGCTAACCCGGACGATTCAAGAGCCCGCGGCCTGCGAGCGCGATCTGCGCGCCATCCGGACCCACCTTCGGTGGGTACCCCGAAGCTCGACCGGCCGCTGTCCTCCTCGTGATGACAACACGGTTCCGGCGCGGCCGGCCGATCTTCTTGCGGCTGACGCACATTTCGCGCTCTCGGCTCGCGGTTCATGGATCGTCCGGGCCAAGACCTACGATGCGGAGGCCCCACCGATAGAGTCTTGCGTATTCTTCACCATTCCGTGCCCGGCCCGCCGTCGGGCGGACGAGGAAGACTGAGGCGCGAGAGCCACGCGCGCCACAAACCCGGAGAGAATGGAACGCTGATCCGTCACGCTCACCGCGCAACGCAGGCCCGGGCAGATCTTTTCAACGACTTGCAGGGTTCTCGCCAACGCGAGTCACGAGGACAGGGTCAGACGGGCGCGGATCTCTGTGGCCGCCTGCGGGCAGGGACCCGCCAGCGCCCGGCCCGCGGCACGCCGTTTCAGATCTCGAAGTGGTGCGCCACCTTCACCATCACGATGTTGTTCGCCGGCGTGCGCCCGAGTTCGCTCAGCGAGGGCCCGAGATGGAAGTCGCCGCCCGGGTCGAAGCCGGTGCGGTCCTGCGTCCACACCAGGTAGAACGTCGAACCCGGCATGTACTCCCAGCGCAGCACGGCGTTGCCGCGCACGGTGCGGTAGGTGAAGTCGCGATGCCCGACGCCGATCGGGTCGGCGGGGCCGGCGCCGTCGGGATCCACGACGCCGTGCTGCAGGTCGAGCGTCGAGCCGCCGGTGCCGTAGACGAGGAAGTCGTAGCTGCCCGGGCGCACCAGCTCGCGGTAGTCGGAGTAGCGCCCCGACGAGACGAGCGGCTGCACGAACAGCTGCAGGCTCAGCGACGGAGTCAGCGAGCAGTCCATGCGCAGCTGCGCGCCCGCGGTCTTCTGGTCGAGCCGCGCGAAGACGTAGCGGCCGCCGTCCGTGGCGCTCGCCAGCGGGTCCGGTGACGACGCGATGAAGTGCGCGTCCTCGCGGTTCCAGTCCACGGTCGGGCCCGCGGAGAGGGAAACGCTGCTCGATGGCTTCCAGGTGACGGCCGGCTGCCACGTCCAGTCGTGCGAGCCCTTCGCGTCAACGCTCGCGTTCAGGTCGGACGACAGGAACAGCTTCGACTTGTTGTTGGTGTCCCAGTAGAACTCGATCGACTCGCCCCGCGGGCCGAGCAGGGCGGGGCCGCCGCGCGTCACGCGATCGGCGACGACCTGCCGGTACAGGCCCCCGGTCAGCGTCCACGTCCAGGCGTTCATCTGCTCGAGATTGGTCTTGAGGAAGTAGATGTCCTGCGTGTGCTGTCCGCCCAGGTTCCAGCCCTGCGCAAACGCGCCGATCACCCACACGTACTTCCGCCAGCGGTTAGGCTTGTTCCACGAATAGCCCAGTCCGGCGTGCCCGTTCACGACGTCCGCGCGCGAGCTGTACCCGAGGTCGTTGGCCTCGAAGCCGGGCGAGAGCACCCCGATGGCGGAGTTGCTCAGCCACGGGCCGGTCTGCCGGTTGAGCCACACGCGCCCGCCGTATCCCGCGAGCGAGGTCGCGTCGTGCTCCACGCCCAGGTCGCTGCGGCCAGGTCGCTGGTAGTAGTGGCGCGGGTCCGACTCGAGCGCGGCGATGCGCGCCGGGGTGCCGTCCACACGGCTGGCGGCCGCGTAGCCCGAGAGCACCCATGTCTTCTTCGCGTCCACCGCGCTCCAGCCGTCCACTGCGGTGACGAGGCCGTTCCGGTTGAGCGCGTCCTCGAGCCCCGTGCCGCCCAGCGACCGCGCCGTCTCCAGGGCCATGACGCCGAGTCCCTGGCGGTCGTGATTGAACGACCTCAGACCGCGCAGCACGTTGTACGACGTGAGTGGTTCCAAGACGGCCAAACCGCGCGCGCCGTCCGGCATCTGGTAGTCGGCCA
>CAIXRL010000290.1 GCA_903921835.1 Candidatus Eiseniibacteriota bacterium
CCAAACAAGGCGGTGGGCCTCACGCAGGCGTTTCGCAAGGCCCGCAAGACCGCCCCGGCATACGCCTCGCGCCCGCTCATCGTCTGCGACCTGACCGGCGAGCGCTACCGGACCCTCGAGTGGAGTCTCGCCCTGGTGCGCGCCCTGGGGGACCTGCACCTTTCCCCGGAGACGCCGAAGGGCGCGGAACTCTGGCACCCCGCCGACTGCGTCGGCGACACGGGGGCCGCCAGCGGCGCGCTGAGCGTGGCGTGGGGCGCCGTGGCGATGCGCAAGCGATATGCGTTTTCGAAACACGTGATCACGTGGGGAGCCTCGGATGGATCGTTGCGAGCATGCGTCCTGCTCGCGCGCGACCAGGAGGATTGACGTGCCGGCTACAGCGAACGCGAACATGATGTCACTCGTCCACGCGGGCAGTTCCGGGATCAGCATGATCTTCCCGGACGTCTGCAAAACGCCCACGCCGGGCGGCCCGATCCCCATCCCGTACCCGAACATCGCGCAATCCTCGGACACGGCCGACGGCTCGTCCACGGTGAAGGTGGACGGCAACCCGATCATGCTCAAGGGCTCCAGTTACCGGATGAGCACGGGCGACGAGGCCGGCAGCGCCATGGGCGTCGTCTCGAACAAGATCAAGGGCAAGGCCGAACCGGCGGCCTACTCGTTCGACGTGAAGGCGGACGGGGCCAATGTCTTCCGGCTCACCGACATGATGCTGCAGAACGTCGGGCAGCCGAACCCGCCCCCCGGCACCAACCTCCAGCCGCCGCTGGTCGGCAAGACGCTCAAGATCGAGGAGTGCAAGAAGACGCAGGCCAAGCGCGAGGACGAGAAGGAGGGCGCGGCGCCCGCCTGGCAGGCCTCCGGCATCGTGCCCAACCACCGCGGCCCGATCCTCGAGGCCGCGAAGCAGTTCCACTGCGTGCTCTACTTCCGCCAGACCAAGCCGGAGAGCGGACCGTGGATCAACCGTGGCCACCTGCCCAAGCCGCACGCCTGCACCGAGGGCACGACCATCGCGTCCACCGAGGTGATCGCGGCGCGCCTGGCCAAGGCCGTCACCGCCGAGCAGAAGAACAAGTTCGCCGAGAAACTTGCCAAGGCGACAAAGAACGCGAGCAAGGTGCAGAACTTCCTCGACGATCACTTCCGCAAGAATCCGGACGCGAAGGTGGTCAACCCGCAGGACAACAACGACGGCTACTCGCGCGACGCGGCGGACTACGTCGGGCTCGTGGGCGTTCAGATCAACGACGACATGATCGAGCCGCGCAAGGGTGGCGGCTCGCAGACCGTGAGCTACAAGAAGCGCTGGACGGTGGCGGACTACGACCTGTTCGAGGTGCTCAAGCTGGGCCGCCGCTGCCGCCAGATCAAGGGCGACGAGTGGGGCCGCCTGAGGAAGTACATCAATACCAAGTGCGGCTGGGACGCGATCCAGCACCGGCCGCAGACGCGCTGGTGCGTGGGCAAGAAGGACATTGCCAAGGGCTCGGCGCCCATCAGGATGCCGGCCGAGGTCAGGAGGGTGCTGAAGGGCAAGGCGCCGCTGACGCACGCCGTGCAGACGCTGCCGCCGCCGCGCGACCTGATGAAGGTCCTCGACACGCCGCTTACCGTCGTCTCCGGCAACGGCGTGGCCACGCTCGACGACGAGCAGGCCGTGCGGGACGCGCTCGTCTGCCAGGAATGCGACAAGTGAGGAGGAAGTCCGTGAGCAAGCCGTTCACCCGTGAGGAGCGCGACGCCCTGATCGCACGCGCGCGCGCCACCGAGGCCAGGATCTTCCCGCCGGAGGGGCAGCCGAAGCCGACCCCGCGCCAGAGCGACCGACTGCTCGACCAGCTCTACGAGCAGCTCGCGGAGTACTCGGACCGGCTCCCGCGGGTCGTGCTGAGCGCCTGCCCGTTCACGGGCGCCCCGCTCAAGCGCGCGTTCGATCCGTTCGATCTCGGCGGGTTCTGGTGGCACAAGGACCGCACGTTCACGCCCGGGGAGCCAAGGACGCCGCCGTCGTTCCGCGTGCTGCTGGGCGCCGTCGACCTGAACGGGCGCAAGCCGGCCGAGACGCGCGAGCAGGTGCTGGCTGGCCCCGACGTGCCTTTCGTCGTGCCGAGGCTGCTCGAGCTGGACGGCATGGTTGCGGTGCTGCACCGCGTGCCGATGTCCACCGGCGACGTCTGCTACCCGGTGGGCTACTTCTCGCAACAGACCTTCGATCCCGAGGACCTGCACCAGCACTGGACCCGTCCCGACCTCGTGTTCACGGACCCGGACGGCGAAGAGGGCTGGACGTTCTCGACCGATCCGTGGGATTTCGATCTCGGGCCGTGGATCGCCAGCGGCAGGCTGCGCTGGATCCGCCCGGGGGAGGGCAAGCCCGTCGTGGTCGGCGCCGAGTCGGGCGAGGCGTGCCCCTACGTGGGGCTGCCGGGAGACCGCCGGCCTCAGCTGCTGGGCGGTGGCGAGCGCGTGCTCGACGAGCTACCCACCGGCGACCCGCCGGATCCGTTCGGTGACTGACGAGCGACGCCCCGCGACGCGGTGGTGACGCGCACGGGGCGCGGCCGGTACGCCATCGGTCTCAGTTCGATGTGACCTTGGACCCCTTCAGGATCACGTCACCGTCGCCCTTGAGCTGGATGTCCTTGCCCTTGATCTTGATGTCGCCGTTCTTCTCCATCGTGATCTCGGCGCTGCCGCACTTGAGGGTGATCTTGTCCTTCCCCTCGATCGTGACCTCTTTGGCCTCGAGCCCGAACGCCTTTGCCACGGTCACCTTGTTGGCGCCGTCGATGCTGACCGTGCTGTCCTTGGTCACCGCCAGCGTCATGGCGTCGTCGACGGAGATGCCCATGTTCTTGGCCACCGTCACGGTCATCGCCTTGCCGACGCTCATGGTGGCGTCTTCCGCGACCGACATGGTGTACTTGGCGCCCACGTCCTCGCTCAGCGCCTTCCCGATCGATACGGCGCCGGAGCCGGAGAACGTGATCGAGCCGTTGCCACCCGCGGACCACGCGGCGTCCTTGGTGACCGCCACGCCCTGCGTGCCGCCGATCGACTCGGTGTGGTTGCCGCCCACGTCGATCTTGCGGTTCTCGGTGATGGTCTCGCTCTCGTTCTTCTGGACCAGGAGCGTCATGTTCTGGAGGATCGTCTCGTCGTGGTCCTTGAGGACCTTGATCGTCTTGTTGCCCTTGATCTCCTCGGTCTGGTCGTTGTCCACCTTCTTGTGCCGGTCGTTCCCGACCCACGTGGTCTGGTCGTGTTCGACCTCGGTGTCCATGTTCTTCTCGGCGTGCAGGAAGAGCTGTTCGTCGCCCTTCTTGTCCTCCAGGCGGATCTCGTTGGCGTTGTCCGCCGAGCCGCCCTTGGAGCTGCGCGAGAGGATGCCGCTCTTCGTGGCGCCGTCGGGAAGTGCGAACGGCGAGGCGTTCGCGCCGTTGTAGACGCGGCCGGTGACGATCGGGCGGTCGGGATCGCCCTCGATGAACTCGACGATCACCTCGTGCCCGACGCGCGGCACGTGCTGCGAGCCCCAGCCGGCGCCGGCCCACGCCTGGGCGACGCGCACCCAGCAGCCGTCGGCGTCCTCGCGGTCCCAGGGGAAGTGCACCTTCACGCGGCCGAACTTGTCGGTGTTGATCTCGCCCGCACCGACCACGATCGCGGTGTGCGGGCCGGCGATCGAGGCGCGCGGAGTGATGCGCTCCGGGCGGAATGGCACCTTGCTTGGCTGTGTCACCAGCCGTACCTCGAACAACGTCTCTTCCTTCTCGTTGCCGCCGTCCTTCTTGGCTTCCTTGCCCGCGGAGCTCCCCGCGTCGAAGCCGGGCTGGAACATCTCGTACTCGGCGCGGATCACGAGCCGTTCGCGGTTGAGATCCTCGCGCGGGTGCCCTGTCAGCTCGAACAGCGAGCCGGGGTGCGGGCCGCGCGCGTTGCCGCGCGCCAGGCCGCGATCGTGCGGCGCCTGCGTCTCCTCCAGCCGCAGCCGGGCGTAGGTCTCGCCGCGCGCGGCGCGGTGCGGGTCGCCGCCGCCGCCGGCGTCCATTGCGTCCACGAAGCCGGCGAGCGGATCGTACTGCTCGAGCCCCGCGTGCTTGTGCTTGAGCGGCCGGCTGAGCTTGGCGATCAGGTCGGCGCGCGGCACTTCGAAGTCGAAGTCGTTCACCGCGAACGCGCCGCTGCGGACTTCCTGGAGATGCGTCCACTCCGAGAAGTGCTCTTCGCGAGGGTTGGCGTTCTGCTCCGGGTCGATGAACGGAATCTTCTCGTAGGTGGGCACCGCCTTGAGCGAGGCGCGGTCGTCGCACATGACCATCACGTGCTGGGCCTTCTCGTGGCGGAAGTAGTAGTAGATGCCCTCCTCCTCCATGAGCCGCGACAGGAAGTCGAAGTAGCTCTCGCGGTACTGCACCGTGTACTCGCGCGCGAGGTAGGTGCCCTGCAGCTTGTCCTCGAGCTGGCCGATGCCGAACTGCCCGATCACCTTCTTCACGATCTCGGGCACGGTCAGCTTCTTGTAGATCCTGCTGTCCGAGGCGCGCGTCAGCAGCCAGAAGAACGGCCGCAGCTGGGCGTGGTAGCGCGTGTAGCGCCCGACGATGCCGGCCTGGCCGAAGCTGGCGATGTGCCCGTTGAAGTAGCGCTCGCCGTCCGGCAGCGCGAGCACGATGGTGGCCTTGTCCCCGAGCAGGTCGTCGATCTTCAGCGTGGCATCGGGGCTCAGCAGCTCGAGATCGAACAGCGACGGCCGCCCGATCTCCTCGACGCCGCGCACGCGCTGGAGCTGCAGTTCCTCCGGCTTGAGCGGCGAGACGATGTGGACGTGACGCGTGTCGTGAGCCATGCGGACATCCTCTCCGAAGGAACCGGTACGGCGGGACGGACAGGCGGCAGGATACCCGCCGCGCGGCCCGCGGGGCCAGCGTTGTTGCGTGCGTTGCTGCGTGCGCAACCACGGGCTGCATTTCGGCCGCATTTCGTGGCATGCTGCCCCAATGCCGACCGATTCCTACGAAGCCGCCCGAACCCTGCAGCACGCCGGCGACCTTGCCGGCGCGGCCGCGCTCTACGAGCAGGTGGCAGCCGGGGACCCGTCGCACTTCCGCGCGTTGCACAACCTGGG
>CAIXRL010000291.1 GCA_903921835.1 Candidatus Eiseniibacteriota bacterium
ATGTGGCTGCTCAAGAACCCGTTCAACTACGACGTGCTGGTGGCGCCGAACCTCTACGGCGACATCATCTCCGACCTGTGCGCGCAGATGGTGGGAGGCCTCGGGTTCGGCTGCTCGGGCAACATCGGCGAGAAGCTCGCAGTGTTCGAGCCCACGCATGGCTCGGCGCCCAAGTACGCGGGCCAGTACAAGGTGAACCCGATCGCGACCATCATGGCGGCGAAGATGATGCTCGACTGGCTGGGCGAGACCGATGCCGGCACGCGGGTGGAGAAGGCGGTCGCGCAGGTCGTGAGCGAGGGCAGGGTGCGCACCTACGACATGGGCGGCACGGCGAAGACGCTCGAGATGGCCGAAGCCATCGCCGCGAAGCTCTAGCAGAGGCGGGGACATCATGACGCGCATCGTCCTTCACGAAGTCGGCCCGCGGGACGGGCTGCAAATGGAGAAGCAGGTCGTCCCGACCGATACGAAGGAAGCCTGGATCCGCAGGTTGATGGCGGTTGGCGTGGACATCGTCCAGGTGGGTTCGTTCGTCCACCCGGAAAAGGTCCCGCAGATGGCTGACACCGACGAACTGTTCCGCCGGCTCACGGCGGACAAGACCTCGGCGGCGGTGCTCTCGGGTCTCGTGCTGAACGAGAAGGGGCTCGAGCGCGGTCTCGCGTGCGGGGTGGAGATGTTCTGCCTGGGCGCCTCGGCGAGTGAGACCCACAGCCGCAAGAACACCGGCATGGGCTCGCACGAGGCCACGCAGCGCATCGTCGCAGCGGCGAAGCAGGCCGTCACTGCGGGCAGGAAGGTGCAGGTCTCGGTGCAGTCCGCCTTCGGCTGCGGGTTCGACGGACCGGTTCCCGAGCACCGCGTGCTCGACATGGTGCGTGCGTACCTGGACGCGGGGCTCAAGAGCATCAGCCTGGCCGACACGGCGGGGCACGCCGACCCGGCCCAGGTCGAGCGGCTGTTCGGTGCGGTGTTCGCGCTCGATCCCACGGTCGAGTGCACGTGCCACTTTCACAACACCTACGGCGTCGGAATGGCCAACATCTTCGCCGCGATGCGGGTGGGCGTGACGTCGTTCGAGACATCGTTCGCGGGCCTCGGCGGCTGCCCCTTCACCAAGGTTGCTGCCGGCAACGTGGCCACGGAGGACTTCGTCCACGTACTGCACCGCCAGGGCCAGCGGCTGGACGTCGATCTCGACCTGCTGATCTCGATCGCGCGCGACGTGGCGGCGCATTTCGGACGGGACATGCAGGGCTACGTCCACCGGACGGGACCCATCGCGGCAAAGGAGCTCGCATGAGCAGGACCGTGCTCGAAGGCGTGCGGGTCCTCGACCTCACGAACGTGCTGGCGGGGCCGTTCTGCACGCTGCACCTGGCGCTGCTCGGCGCCGAGGTGATCAAGATCGAGAACCCGAAGGGCGGCGACCTGGCGCGCAAGCTGGGCATCGTCCCGGAGCTCAACGACCAGAACATGGGCACGAGTTTCCTCGCCCAGAACGCCAACAAGAAGTCGGTGACGCTCAACACCAAGTCTCCTGAGGGCAGGGAGATCTTCAAGAAGCTGGTGAAGGACGCGGACGTGCTGGTGGAGAACTTCCGCCCCGACGTCATGGGACGCCTCGGCCTGGGCTACGACGTGCTCAAGGAGATCAACCCGCGCCTGGTCTACTGCGCCATCTCGGGCTTCGGGCAGACGGGCCCCGACGCGTTCAAGCCGGCCTACGACCAGATCATCCAGGGCCTCAGCGGCGAGATGTCCGTCAACGGCGACGAGCGCCTGAGCCCGCTGCGCACCGGCTTCCCGGTGTGCGACACGGTGGGCGGCCTGAACGCCGCGTTCGCCGTCATGGCGGCGCTCTACCACCGCGAGCGGTCGGGCGAGGGGCAGTTCATCGACATCGCGATGCTCGACTCGA
>CAIXRL010000292.1 GCA_903921835.1 Candidatus Eiseniibacteriota bacterium
AGCCCCCTGCGCGCGTCGCAGTAGAAGACCGGGAACTCCAGTTGCTCCTCGGTGGCGTCGAGGTCAATGAACAGGTCGTAGACCTCGTCCAGCACCTCCGCCACGCGCGCGTCCTTGCGATCGATCTTGTTGATCACGACGATCGGCTGCAGGCCCAGCTCCAGCGCCTTCTTGAGCACGAAGCGCGTCTGTGGCAGCGGGCCTTCGCTGGCGTCCACGAGCAGCAGCACGCCGTCCACCATCTTGAGCGTGCGCTCGACCTCGCCGCCGAAATCGGCGTGCCCGGGAGTGTCCACCACGTTGATCTTGTACTTGCCATAGCGCACCGCGGTGTTCTTCGCGAGGATGGTGATGCCCTTCTCGCGCTCGAGGTCGTTGGAGTCCATGACGCGCTCCACGACTTCCTGGTTCTCGCGGAACACGCCGCTCTGCCACAGCATGGCGTCCACGAGCGTCGTCTTGCCGTGGTCGACGTGGGCGATGATGGCGATGTTGCGCAGGTCCTCGCGGACCGCCGTGGCCTTGGAACTCTTCGGGCTCAAGGGTGCTCCTCCAGTGTGCGGGGGCTGTTCAGGTACGAGTGCAGCTGTTGCCACAGCCCCTCGCGTTCAAACAGTGAGTCGTAGCTGTACAGGGCGACGGCCGGAAAACCCAGCTCCCGCGCGCCCTTGATCTTCGCCGCCGCGGTGGCCGGGGACGTGTTGTAGATGGCGATGCCGGGGACCAGCCGGGCGACCCCGACCTGGGCCGACATGGCGGCGAGCTGCCCCACCACGGTCTGCACGCGTGGGGCGTAGCACATCGCGAAGGCCCGGTCGAGCAGGCCCTCGCGCACCCACTCCACCCATGCCTGGCGATTGCGCCGCACCGCCGTCAGCGTGTCCGCGAGCACGGCGGCGGACAGGGAGATCCCGGGCCGCACGGCGTTCAGCGAGTCCCGGACCGCCCGGACGATCGCCGTGACCTGCGCCTCCTGGAAGGCGGCCCACGCGGAGTCCATCCGCGCCCGCTCCGCCGGCGCGAGGCGGTGAAACATGATCGGATCCACGCCGTTCTCGAGCGCGAACCGCGCGCGCGAGGTCTGGTCGTAGCCGATCCCGACGCTCGGTTGCCGGATGTAGTCCAGGTGCACGCCATCGACCGGGTAGCGGGTCGCGATCTCCTTCGCGATCCCGGCGATCCAGCGGCGCACGCCCGGATGCGCGGGCGACAGGTAGATGCCCTCCACCATCAGCCGCTGCTTCGCCTCCTCGGAGAGCTGCGTCATCGAACGGCCGTCCTGCATGCGCGCGACCCACTCCGGGTGCGCGCGGATCACGTGCCGCGGATCGGCCGGCAGCCTTGGTCCCGACCACACGAGGCAGCAGTTCATCCAGGCGTGCACCTCGAGACCCGCCGCGTGCGCCAGCGGCAGCAACTCGCCGAGCGGATCGCGGCCCCGCTCGCGCAGGGGCTCCGGGTAGGGCAGCAGATCCGAGGCGTACCAGCCGTCGCCGCGTCCCACCACCTGCACGAGCAGGCCGCGCACGTGCATGGCCTTCGCGCGCGCGACCAGCCGCGGGATGTCCT
>CAIXRL010000293.1 GCA_903921835.1 Candidatus Eiseniibacteriota bacterium
CCCTTCCCGCCACCGCCGTGCACGCGGTGAGCGGCATGGAGACCGCGCTCACCGCGCTCGTGCTGCTCGCGCTGCTGGCTTGCGCGAGCCGCGCCGTGCGCGGCGGCACCCTCGCGCTGCGCGCGCTGGCGCCGCTCGCGCTGCTGCTGGCGCTCGCGCGGCCAGAGGGCGTGCTCGCCGGCGCGGCGGTGATCGTGACGGTCGCCCTGCTGCGGCCGTACTCCGTCGCACCGCTTGCGCGCGCCGCGCTGCTCGCGTTCGTGCTGCCGCTCGCCGTGCTCGAGATGGCGCGGCTCGCGTGGTTCGGCCTGCCGCTGCCGCTGCCGTTCTACGTCAAGCTCGCGCACCCGGGGCTTTTCCCCGGGGCGCGCGTGGTGGGCGCATGGCTCCTCGCCCACTCGTGGCGGCTTGGGCCGCTCGTGCTGGTCGCGTGCGTGCGCCCGCCACGGTCCCTGTGGCCCGCGCTGGTCGCGACAGCGCTGCTGGCCGCATTCTTCACGCTCCCGCAGCACCTGATGGGCTACCAGCACCGCTACCTCGCGCCGCTCGACCCCGTGCTCGCCGTGCTCGCGGCGCTCGGGCTCGCCCGCGCGGTGCGCGGCGCGAGGGTCCTGCGGGTGCCGCGCACGACCGGCGCGTGGGCGGCCCTGTGCCTCGTGGCGCTCGCCTGCGCGGGCGAGCTTACCGACGCGCGCGTGGACGTGCCCGAGCGCCTCGCCTACGCCGCCGGCATGCACGCCGCGCACCTGCCGCTCGCGCACGCGCTCGCCGCGATCACACCGCGCGGCCGGCTGGTGCTCTCGGACGCGGGCGCGATCCCCTACTACACCGACTGGGAGACCATGGACCTGGTCGGGCTCAACGACGCGACGATCGCACGCACGCACGTTCGCGACCCGCGCACCGTGCTCGCGTTCGCGCCCGACGCGATCGTGCTGGTCTCGACGCAGCGCGGCGCCTTCGTGCCCATGGATTGGAACGCGTACGAGGCGCCCATCCACGCGGCCGCAGTGCGCGCGGGCTTCCAGCGCGTGGCGCTGTACCGCTTCGACGAGCGCTACTGGCTCTGGGTGCTGGTGCGGCCGGGGTCGGGCGTGGCGCGGGGGCTGGGCCCGAAGAACTGATCCCGCAGCCGCCCGCGCGAGCGCGCCGCGCTACTTCGTCGCCTCGCCCTGGGCGAGCCGCCACGCGGTGCGGAACGCGGTGCGCGCCACCTCCTCGAACAGCGCCGGGTTGAGCGTCTCCGGCGTGTCGGTCGGCAGGTGCAGGTGTGTGTAGCTCGGGTGCGAGGCGAAATAGGCGGTCGGGATCCCACGGTCCGAAAACGGTTGCGCGTCCGCCCCGCCGCCCGCGCCACTGCGCGGGATCAGCACGCCACGTGGCTCCGCTGCGTTCGCGGCACGCACCACGCCCCAGAGCGTCTTCCACGTCTCGCCGCCGTGCACATCGAGCGAGTCGCCCACCCCCACGCAGTCGAGGTTCAGGTAGGCAACCACGTCCTGCAGCGGCACGGGCGGATGGTCCACGAAGTGCCGCGAGCCGAAGAGCCCGGACTCCTCGGAGGAGAACAGGGTGAAGAACACCGTGCGCCTGGGCCGCACGCCCGACTTCGCGAACGCGCGCGCGATCTGCAGGACCGCCGAGGCGCCCGAAGCGTTGTCGTTGGCGCCCGGGAACACGAGCCCTGCCTGCCGGCCGACGTGATCGAGGTGAGCTCCCACGACCACGCACTCGCGGGCCAGCGTCGGGTCGCAGCCCGGGATCCGGCCGACCACGTTGAGCGAGCCCTGCGCGGCCGTGTAGCGGGCCGCGACCGTCATGCGCACGCGCGTGGCGAGCGCGCGCGAATGCGGTGCGTGCGTCGAGTCGATCGCCGCATTCAGCGCGCCGAGCCGCTCGCCCGAAGGCGCCACCAGCGATTCGGCGGCCGCCACCGACAACTGCATCATCGGGAACGAGGTGTTCTCGGGCCCAGGTCCTTCGAGCATGGACGCGATCGGCGGTTGCGGATGCGCGGTGCTCGGCGAGGGCACGATCAGCAGGCCGACCGCGCCGTGCGCGGCGGCGGCGCGTGCGCGCGGCCGCGTGAGCGTGGATTCGCCCAGGACCACGTCCGCGATGGCGAACGGCGGAACGTCCTTGATCACCAGTACGACCTTGCCCCGCGCGTCGAGTCCGGCGTAGTCGTCGTAGCCCTTCCCCGGCTGCGAGAGGCCGTAGCCCGCGAACACCACCGGCGCCTCGAGCCGCGCGGAACCCGTCAGCCCGCGGCAACTGTAGTCCGGCCCGTGCGCGAACGCGCGCCAGGGCCCGGCTTCACCCGCCCACGCGAGCGCGCATTCCCGGATGTCGTTGTATTCCACGTCGAGGTGCTGGAAGAAGCCGTCCTCTCCCGCGGGCTCGAGCCCCGCCGCGGCGAAGCGCCTCGCCATGTCGTGTGCGGCACGCAGGTACTCGGGAGAGGCCGCCAGGCGCCCGGCGAAGTCGGGCGAGGCCAGCCAGCGGACGGTGGTCATCAAGTCCGCAGCGTGGATGGAGGCAGCGCCCCGCTCCTCGCCCGAGAACGGCGGGCCGGCCTCATGCGCGTCCGGGCCGGCGCTCGAGGGCAACGAGAAAGCGACGGCGAATACGATCCACAGGACGATGGACGGGCGGCTCATGCGGACCTCGCGTCGTGGGGTGCAGCGAAAGACCCCCCGCATCCTACGCCCGGGCACGCAGCGACGCCCATCCGCGGCCGGCTGCGACCGCGGCCTGCCATCCCCGTTAGCCCGGATCATTCATGAACCGCCAGCCGAGAGTGCGAGATGCGCCTCAGCCGCAAGAAGATCGGCCGGCCGCGCCGGAACCGTGTTGGAGACATGATGTAGGCAACGGCCGGTCGAGCTTCGGGGTACCCACCGAAGGTGGGTCCGGATGACGCGCAGATCGCGCTCGCAGGCGGCGGGCTCATGAATGGTCCGGGTTAGGGCCACACCCTGCGCTCCACTGCCGGCAGCGCCAGATCGGCGCCGCGCATGAACACGGTGTCGGGCGCACCGCGGGCATCCAGTAGCGCAGCTCCTCAGGCGTCTCGCACTCCCACATGATCGCCTCGCCCACGCGCCCGGCGTCAGGTGCCCGAAGTCAGTTTCGGCGCCGAGCGTGACTGGCACCGGGTGCTGGCGCGGTCGGGTCGCGCGTGGACCTATCCTGTCCACGACTCTGCATCAGCGCCTGAATCGTGAAGGTGCAGTTGAGCAGGACCGAAGGTTTCGCTTGACAGAGTTGCGCAGCGCCCCTGCCCGTGCCCGCGAGTCGCCCCTGCGCCTGCGCTGACGCGCGCGCCAGCCGCCCGTGCTGCCGCGTTCGGCGCGATTGTGCATGCGTTGTCGCCACAGCGCGATTCGCGTAGCGGCAGCGCACGCACGAGCGCCGCGAACACGCGTGATATGAAGTGCGTGCGCCCCCGCGCCAATCCGCCCCCGCGGAGCAGCACCCATGACTCGCTACTCGCGGATGCACCTCCCGCCCGAAGTCGCCATGCGCAACCTCGACGCGATCGATCTCGAGGAGAAGTCCCGCATCGCCGAAGGGCTTGCGCTCATCGCCGTGATCGACGAGCGCCGGGACTACCTCGCCGCCGGCTACTCCTGCATGCGCAACTACTGCGTGGGCCGGCTGCACATGTCCGAGGACAGGGCGCTGCGGCGCATCCAGGTCGCGCGCGTGGCGCTGCGATGCCCGGAGGTGTTCGAGTGTCTCGCGGACGGGCGGCTGAGCGTGGCCACCGCTGCGGTGCTCGCGCCGCACCTCACGCCGGAGACGGCGGCCGGGTTGTTGGCGGCTTCGGCGTTCGCACGCAGCGCGAAATCGTACAGATGCTGGCGGAGCGGTCGCGGGCTCCCCTCGCCTCGCTTGTCGCGGCCGCGGGCGAGTCACTTGTCGAGACAAC